>CAYYHL010000163.1:0-4388 GCA_964471775.1 uncultured Clostridia bacterium | reverse complement strand
TGAACCAGGGGTTGGGCGAGGTTGAAGATGAAAACGGGAGCAGGCCACTTTGAGCAAAAGAGTGCGAAGCCATAGAAAAGAGTTAGAGCAAATATCATGACAGAGACAAACCAGAACAGCCGGATACGGTTGTGGAGAAGCAAGGGAGCCGCCGTGGAAGGGATTCCTACCCTGGATGAGCTTGAAAAAACACCAGGTTGGCCTAGTTTGAAAAGACTAAAGAGGGGTCCCGTTGCTATAATCGAATGCATTGAAGAAATTCCTTGCGACCCCTGTGAAGCCGGTTGCTCCTTAGGAGCAATTAAGATTGGGTCTCCTATTACTAACCTCCCAATGTTGGATGAGGACAAATGCACAGGTTGCGGCGTTTGTATAAGTTCATGTCCTGGTTTAGCAATTTTTGTACTCAGTCTGAATTACACCGATGATGAGGCATTGGTTTCATTTCCCTTTGAATTCTTGCCCCTACCCAAAGCTGGAGAGGAAGTGTCTGCGGTAGATAGAGAAGGTAGGAAAATCTCTAGAGGCAAGGTGGTCAAAATACTCAACAAATCGAAACAGGATGGTACTCCCGTTTTAAGTATCTCCATCCCTAAAAGATATGCCCTTGTTGTTCGAGGCATTTCTGGCCCAAAAGGTGGCTTCTCAAGACAAAACAGTTCTCATGAAAGTAGGAAGAGTGAAAACAAAAAGCGAGTCTTAGATCATCCAATCTTGGGTCGACAAAGACCTGGAAAGACGCTGAGAATTACCGTAGATGGGAAAAAAATTAAGGCAAGAGAAGGGGAGATGATAATTGCTGCTCTTCTTAGTGCGGGCATAAGAGTTAATCGGTTTACCTCCAAATATAATGAGCCAAGGGGAATTTTTTGTGGTATCGGACAATGTACAGATTGTGTAATGATTGTAAACGGTATTCCCAATGTGAGAACATGTGTTAGCCCGGCCGAGGAGGGGATGGTAATAGAAACTCAATATGGTGAAGGGAAGTGGGGGGAGCCAGGTGAAAAAATGTGATATTCTAGTTATAGGAGGTGGTCCTACCGGGCTTACTTGCGCTGTTGCGGCGGCAAGGGCTGGAGCAGATGTAACTTTAATAGACGAGAACAGAAGACCCGGAGGGCAATTGTTTAAACAGATACATAAATTCTTCGGATCGGGCCAGCATAAAGCCGGAGTTAGGGGATTCGATATTGGTATAGAGCTTCTGGAGGAGGTGACGAGGCTTGGTGTAAATACTCTCCTCAATACAGTAGCTTCCGGTATTTTTGATGATAAGACAGTAGGAATAGTGCAGGATGAGAAAACGGGAATGATTCAAGGAAAGAAGATTCTTCTGGCAACAGGTGCTATCGAAAATGCCGTTGTTTTTCCGGGTTGGACCCTACCAGGAGTGATGGGAGCTGGAGCAGCTCAGACTATGATTAACATCCATCGAGTTCTGCCTGGCCAAAGATTTGTTGTTTTAGGATCTGGCAATGTGGGGTTAATCATCGGCTACCAACTCCTGCAGGCTGGTGCTGATGTTACGGCTGTTGTTGAGGCAGCTCCAAAAATCGGAGGCTACCAGGTTCATGCTAGTAAAATTCGAAGAGCTGGTGTACCAATTCTCACCTCCTCCACTATCAAGGAAGTAAAAGGCGATAGGGAGGTAGAAGAAGTCGTCACTGTCAAGTTAGATAATTCATGGAAACCCATTAAAGGCACAGAAAGGACTTTGGCTGCAGATTGTGTTTGTATTGCTGCTGGGCTCCATCCTTCCATTGAATTAGCCCAAATGGCCGGATGCAATCTAGGATTCTTTTCTGAATTAGGCGGGCGCCTACCTCTTCACAACGAAAACATGGAAACCACAGTTGATGGAATCTATATTGCTGGCGATACTGCTGGAGTTGAGGAGGCAAGTACGGCTATGGAAGAGGGAAGATTAGCAGGAATAGACATGGCCGAGAGGCTTGGCTATTTAAGCGAAGACAGGGCAATCAAAGCAAAAAATAGAGTCATGGAAAGCCTTTGTAGTCTGCGGTCCGGGCCATTTGGACAGGCCTGCTACAGAGCGAAATTGAACATTATCCAAACAATGAGGGTAGATCGAGGGGGTAAAGTTTTATCTTGATTGTCTTCTCATCTTAGAAACAGGAGGATAGAAAATGGCCCTGGGTTACTGGAATAGGATTTTGAGGATTGATCTTACAGACGGAAAAATTACAAAAGAAGAAATAGATGATGATACGTGTAGACTATTTGTCGGTGGGGCAGGTATTGGTGCAAAGATTTTGTGGGAAGAGGTTCCACCGGAAGTTAGCGCCTTTGATCCTGATAACAGATTGATTTTTGCAGGAGGGCCATTTCAAGGGCATCCAGTACCGGGCAGTGCCAAATTTTCCATAATATCTAAATCGCCTCTCACCGGTACTTATGCGGATTCTGCTGCAGGAGCAAAATGGGGACCCTCATTTAAAAAGGCCGGATATGACGTGCTTATTATTCAAGGAAAGTCAGAAAATCCTGTTTATATCTATATAGAAGATGAGGAGGTTAGAATAAGAGATGCCGCAAATTTATGGGGGATTGACTCTTACCAAGCTGTGGACCAAATTAGAAAGGAAATTGGAGATTCCCGAGCAAGTGTTGCTGTAATAGGTCAGGCTGGCGAAAGATTAGTAAAGATGGCTTGCATAGTGGTTGATAAGCACAGTTTCGCTGGCCGTTGTGGCTTGGGAGCGGTGATGGGGTCAAAGAATTTAAAAGGGGTTGTAGTAAAAGGATCCAAGAAAGTCCCTGTTTCAAATCTCTCTTTGCTAAAGAATTATGATCGCAAGTATCTCAAAGAAATATATGACGCAAGTATAGAAAGTGGATTAAGGCCTCATGGCACTCCCAATTTGTGTATCACTGCTGAGCGTTTTGGCGATATGCCAATCAAGTATTGGACCGGGGACACTTGGCCAGAAGGTGCCAAGAAGATTGGAGCACCAAATTATACCGAGGTTCTATCTGCAAAACCTTATCCTTGCCTTTATTGCTCCATCGGTTGCCATCGAAATATCGAGATAAGAAAGCCTGCCAGATACAAATTAAAAGGAATAGGACCCGAATATGAAACAGTGGGGATGTTTGGAACTAACCTCATGATAGATGACGTAAAAGCAATCGCCGTAGCTAATGATATTTGTAATAGACTAGGGATAGATACGATTTCAGCCGGTGCCTGTGTGGGACTGGCCATGGAATGCTATCAAAAGGGTATGATTAACAGAGAAAATACCGATGGGATGGAACTGAGATGGGGCGATCCTAATGCTTTGATAGAGTTGATCAAACAAATAGCAAATAACGAGGGATTTGGTTCCATTTTCTCTGCAGGAACATTAGAAGCTGCTAGAAAGATTGGCAAAAATGTATTAGAGCTGGTAGTTCACGTGAAAGGCCTGGATTTTCCTGCGCACGACCCTCGAGCCTGTTGGGGTATGGTCCCGACTTATGCCACCGGAACAAGGGGGGCCTGCCATATGAGAGGTGTTGAAGAAGATGTGGAGATGGGTGGATTTTATATCCCTGAAATTGGGGTAACTCAAGAGCGCGCTAAATTCTTTGACCCAGAAGGTAAAGCATTCCTTGCAGTGAAAATGCAGGATTATTGTACTTTGATTAACTCACTGGTATTATGTGTTTTCATGCCAGATGGTGGAGATTTAAGTTTTACTTCAATATTAGACATATTTAATTCAATTACGGGTTGGGATTGGGATATTCAGGAAGCTATGATACGCGGAGAGAGAATTTTTACCTTGCAGCGTTTAATAAACTTAAGAGATGGATATACTAAGAAAGACGATGTACTTCCTCCAAAAATGTATGTGCCAGCAAAAAAGGGGTTTAGAGCAGGGAAAATCCCTCCTGTTGATGATTTGTTACACGAATATTATGAATTACGGAAATGGGATAAAGAAGGAATCCCGACTAAAGAGAAATTAGAAAAGCTTGACTTACTAAACTATTATGAAAACAAGATATAGGCTAGAATGAAAATACTCTTGAAGGCTCTAACCCATTCTGTGCAGTTCCAGGGTTCGCTCCAATATGGCCATATCAAACATTGAAGAGGTCAAAAATGAGAGTTGAGAGTTTAAAGGAAATAGAGAGAAGGCTCACCAAGGTTAGAGTTATATATACTGACGTAGACGGCACCCTGGTGGGCCCTGGTGGGTCGCTCTTTAGTGGTCCCGATGGCACCCTAACTTTGAAGGCGGCCCGGGCCCTGCTCAAGGTCCTTGAAGCCGGGGTGGAGGTATTTATGGTTTCCGGGAGAAGCAGTATGCGACTTAAGGCAATTGCGCGAATTCTCGGGTTTCGAAACTATGCAGCGGAACTTGGCTCAGAGATAG
>CAYYHL010000162.1:0-4401 GCA_964471775.1 uncultured Clostridia bacterium | reverse complement strand
ATGTGGCTGATACTAATCATTATTCCTTTACTCATAGCCTGGTGGGTCGCTACTGATGCCAGGAAGAGAGGATATAGCAAGAGCGCTGCCCTCATCTGGTTCCTGGGGGTCTGGCTTGCACTTATCGTCTTCCTGCCCCTCTACCTCATCGTTAGACCAAAGACGCCTCGTCAGCATGCGTCTGAAAGAGGAACCAGCGTCTGTCCCTACTGTGGCAAGCTTTACAAGGAACGGATCTTCTACTGTCCCTACTGTGGTCAAAAACTTGACGAGGAAATGTAGTTTCGGGAAAAGGACAGATGGCGGCAGGACGATCAAATAAAGGCATCCGGTATATATGGATAGGTATGCTCGCCATCTCGCTCATAGTAGGACTTCTTTTCGGAATGAGTCCTTTCTCAGTGCTCGTAGAGTTTGCCAAAACAGCCCTCCACGTAGACACTCTAAAGCTTGTTGGAATCATCATCCTGGTAGTCTTTCTGGGAAACCTGCTTAAAGAGAGAGGTCATCTGGGACAACTTACTAGATCCCTGGAGACGCTCATTCGAGCACCCCGAGTATCACTCATCCTGCCCTCCGCCTTTATGGGATTGCTTCCCATGCCTGCGGGAGCCCTTCTTTCTGCGCATATGGTGGATGAACCTGGAGATAGAATGGGTCTTTCTCCGGAAAGGAAGACTTTCCTGAATTACTGGTTCAGGCATGTCTGGGAGTACAGCTGGCCTCTTTATCCCGCCATGATCCTGGCCTCAGCAGTACTTGATGTCCCTATAAGAGAGATCATACTTCACCTGTTTCCGCTCACCCTGGCAGCCATTGTTTTTGGAGCTCTATTTGGACTGCGCAAATTTCCCCCCGGTCCCACTAACTCTCCGGAGGGAGAACGAGGATCAAGGAGCCAATATCTGGGCCTACGAGATCTTTTCACCAGCATCTGGCCCATCCTGGCAGTGATTCTTCTAGTTCTCGTCTTCAAGCTGGAGTATATCTTGGCTCTGATCATTATCGTCACTGTTTTCATCGTTCTCGGTTCTATACGGTCGAGAAAGATAGGACGAGCCCTGAGGCACTCTCTATCTCCGGGAATGATCCTCCTCATACTGTCAGCAATGATATTTAAGCGGATCCTTGAGATTTCTGGAGCTGTGGCTTCCATCCCAGATTTTTTTGGTCATATAGGTCTTTCTCCTCTCATCGCACTATTCGCTACTCCGTTTCTGGTGGGGATTCTGACTGGTATCACCATCGCTTTTGTCGGAGGAACCTTTCCTCTTCTTCTTCCCTTGATGACTCAGAGCGATCTGAATTTCACCTATCTCATGCTTGCCTACGTGGGGGGCTTCTCGGGAATGCTGCTTTCCCCTGTCCATCTGTGTCTCCTCTTTAGTACGGAATACTTTAGAGCGGATCTTAAGAAAGTCTACCGGCTTCTGTATCTGCCGGTGAGTCTGGTGGTGCTAGTAGCTCTAGCCATCCTCTTCCTCAATAAGCTTTTCGCATAAGAAGCCTGGCTCTGCAAAGGAGCATCGAGAGCATCTGAGGCGGCCTGGGTGGTGAAGTAGACCGTAGCTTGAAAGAGAAGCTTTTGTCTCGAAAAGAAGAATGGATCCTGAGCTTTTGAAAGAGAAGTTCGTGGGGTGCATGCTGGGAACAGCCGTGGGGGATGCTTTGGGAATGCCGGTTGAAGGTTGGAGTGCCTCCTCAATTGAAATACGCCTCGGTGAGGTCAGAGATATGATGGAGGCCCGGCTCGGAGCCGGCACTTATACTGACGACACCCAGATGATGATTGCCATGGGAGAGTCCCTCATTAGAAATAAGGGCTTCGATGGGGAAGACATGGCAAGAAGTTTCCTGGACAATTATAGTCCCGATCGAGGGTACGGAGCAGGAACCGTCCAGGCCTTGCGCCTATTGGAACGCGGCTATTCTTGGGATGAGGCAGGACAAAAGGTTTTTGGCGCCGGCTCTTTTGGTAATGGTTCGGCTATGCGAGTCGCTCCGATCGGGGCCCTCTACTACGACGACCCTAAGCTCCTGCGCCGGGTATGTTATGAGTCCAGCATGATTACCCACGCTCACCCTCTAGGATGCGAGGGAGCGGCTCTTCAGGCCAAAGCTGTAGCCCTGGCTGTTGCGACCGATCCGGAAAAGGAGCTCAACGCACGGGCGTTCATCCATGAGCTCATTCACTTCCTCTCTCCAGCGGGAAATGTCTTGGGAAAAAAGCTTGAAAAGGTAAAGATGCTGCTTGAAAGATCGCCGGAGAAAAAGAAGATAATAGATCTTCTCGGTAACGACAGTCGAATTTTTGCTTCCCTGCCCACTGCTATCTATGCATTCCTTTCTCACTATGAGGATTTTGAAGAAGCTCTAATCTTCGCCGTGGGATTGGGAGGAGATACGGACACTATCGGGGCTATGACAGGAGCGATAAGCGGCGGCTATCACGGTAGGAGAGGCATCCCTCCTCGCTGGCTCGCCCGCTTGGAAAACAGAGAAAAGGGTCGAAACTACATAGAGAAGCTGGCGGAAAGACTTTGCCAGATAAAGACATCCCCAGCGGCCAGCTAACCTGCGCCAAGGACAGCGTGAGCTGAACGTTAAGGATTATCCGCTTCCTTAGCCTATGGGGAGCCTCATCTTCTGAGGAGCTACGAATGACATCCACGAAACCGGCGAGTGAGCTCTCCTCAGTGCTGGAGAGGATTGATGGTAGAGGATACAAGGCTTACAAGGATATTGCGGGAAAATATGGGTTTGAGAAATTCCAGCTTTATGTAGACCATGTTCAGGGAGATCCTTATGCCTCTCCTTCCCGAATAAGGGTGAGAGTCAATCAGAAGTTGGCTCATTTTCCCCGGTCCCTTTTTGAAAAACCCATAAGGAAGGTGGCACTGGAGGATTACCTTACCCGCACTTTTTCAAAGGGTATAAAGGAGATAGCAAAGAGCTTTCGGGGAAGTGGGAAAAGTGGATCCATCAATATTCTTGCCTGTAGTCAGCAGGTTCTTCCCAGGACCTCGCTTCAGGCCAATGAGAGTTTTGTGGAGGCCAGATTCACCATGGGTCTTCCTGCCCGGGGAAGAAGAATCCTGGGCCGAGAAGCCGCCGAGATGTTTTTCAAGGAGGTTCCCCGTATTATAGATAAATCCCTCTTTTACGAGGATCTTGACTCCCAAGAGCTGGAGCACCATTTGGAGGTAGTAGAAGATGCTGAGTTTATCCGGAATCATTTGGAAGAGAAGAACCTGGTAGCCTTCGTGGCTGATGGTTCCCGTCTTCCCCGGGCCAGTGGAGTTAATGAGAGACCCATGAGGAAAGGAAGGGCTGTCCTATTTTCTTCCCCTCCCTCCCTCCAGCTGAGCCTCAATCCTCCTAATAGGAAGGAAATAAGGGGTATGGGCATACCACAGGGGATTACCCTCATCGTTGGAGGAGGATACCATGGGAAGTCCACGCTTCTCGATGCTCTGGCCCTGGGTTGCTATAATCATGTCGCCGGGGATGGACGTGAATTTGTGATCAGCAGCCCTGATACAGTGATGATAAGAGCTGAGGATGGCCGATTTGTAGAGAATGTAGATATCTCTCCTTTTATTGGGAATCTCCCCCTGGGAGAAGACACCGCCTCCTTTTCTACCCTCAACGCCTCAGGGAGTACTTCCCAGGCGGCAAATATTATGGAAGCAATCCAGATGGGGGCCAGAGTTCTTCTTATCGATGAGGACACTTCCGCCACCAATTTCATGATAAGGGATGAGCGTATGCAACGCCTGGTCAAAAAAGACAAAGAACCTATCACTCCCCTAATTGACAAAATAAGGCCTCTTTACCGGGATCTAGGTGTATCCAGTATTCTGGTGATGGGAGGATCGGGAGACTATTTCGATGTGGCAGATACGGTCATTATGATGGACACCTATGAACCTATCGAAGTTTCAAGTGAAGCGAAGTCAATATCTAAACAGCACAGGACTCACCGATCCTATGAAGGGGGAGAAACCTTCGGCGAGGTGAGGTCAAGAATGCCCCTGAGGGAGAGTTTTAATCCGGGCAGGGGGAAATTAGGTAGGGTCAAGATAAAGCCCAGAGGTATGAAAGGTATAGCTTTCGGGTATGAACTCATCGATCTTTCCTGGGTAGAGCAACTGGTAGAGGAGGCGCAGACGCGCAGCATTGGAGATCTCATCTATCACGCAGCAAGAGAGCTTTTTGATGGTAAGAGGACTCTGAGAGAGGCTCTCGGCATTATTGAAGAGAAAGTGAAAAAGGAAGGTCTTGATTCCCTTCTCCCTTTCATATCGGGCCAGTACGCTCTTCCCAGGAAATATGAGATGGCGGCCGCTATTAATAGATTAACCAGTCTGAAGTGCAAAAGGGCATGAAAAGCGGTCCTGT
>CAYYHL010000161.1:0-4402 GCA_964471775.1 uncultured Clostridia bacterium | reverse complement strand
TACCTCAGGCTGAATGGCAGCTTTTCCTGAAGAGAATAATGGACATTGTTGTCTCGGCACTGGTACTGATCATTCTCTCACCCGTTTTCCTGGTCCTTGCCGCACTGGTGAAGTTTACTTCACCAGGCCCGGTCTTGTACGAATGGCGGGTAGTTGGCTTTAACAAGAGACCTTTTAAGAGCTGGAAGTTTCGTACTATGGCGGAGAATGCGGATGAGGTCAAGGCGGAGCTTCTGGACAGAAACGAGATGATGGGTCCGGTTTTTAAGATGAGAGGCGATCCAAGAGTGACTCGGGTAGGAAGGGTACTGAGAAGATTCTCTTCAAGACCACGGGGGTGGTGTTAGCTGGCAGTGGACGATAGAACTTGAGCTTGACAAGTCTAGGAGATATTGATTGAAAGTACTGGTGACGGGAGGAGCAGGTTTTATCGGATCTCATACTGTAGATGCGCTCCTTGCCAAGGGCCATAAGATTAGGATTATGGATAGCCTAGAGCCGCCGGTTCACCTGAGGGGTAAGCCAGATTATATTCCTGAAGAAGCAGAATTTATTCGAGGCGATGTACGCAACAAAGCTGATTGGAAGAGGACCTTGGAGGGGGTAGATTTGGTCTTTCATTTTGCTGCCTACCAGGACTATCTGACTGACTTTTCCCGATTCTTTGATGTGAACAGTAGGGGTACGGCACTTCTGTATGAGGCGGTTGTAGAGAGAAAACTTCCGGTTGAGAAGGTGATAGTCGTCTCCTCCCAGGCCGTTTATGGAGAAGGAAAGTATGAGTGTTCAGAAGATGGTATTGTGTGTCCTGATCCAAGAAGTCTTGATCAGCTAGAAAGGGGCGAGTGGGAGCCGCCGTGTCCAAAATGTGGCGGTAAGATAAAGATGCAGCTTACTGACGAGACTAGGGTCAATCCTCAGAATCAGTACGCTATCTCCAAATACTCCCAGGAGCTTATCGGCCTCGCTCTCGGGCGAAGATACAAAATTCCCACTGTTTACCTGAGATATTCAATTGTGCAAGGTCCAAGACAGTCTTCCTATAATCTCTACTCTGGGGCCCTCAGAGCATTTGCGCTAAGCACGTATTTTAGAAAGCGGTCGGTAATCTATGAAGACGGACTTCAGCTCAGGGATTATGTGAATATTGAGGATGTACACCTTATCCTGGCGCATCTTCTCTGTTGCTATTTGAGAGAATTTTTGAGATGAGCCAGATTCTAAGAGAAAAGGCCCTCTTTCTGGATCGAGATGGAGTAATCTGCGAAAACAGGGATGATTATGTAAAGTCCTGGCAAGAGTTTGTCTGGATCCCAGGGGCGAAGGAAGCTCTGAGCCGTCTGAGGAGTCATGGCTATGTCGCCATAGTTATAACCAATCAATCAGCCATAGGCAGAGGAATAGTCTCTCGCGAGACAGTGGACAAGATACACCAGAGAATGGGAAAAGAAGTAGCTGAGACCGGCGGGAAAATTGAGAAGATTTACTACTGTCCTCATGAGCCCGAGGAGGGTTGCAGTTGTAGAAAACCTGAGCCCGGTCTTCTACTCAAGGCAGCTGAGGATCTCAAATTGGATCTGAGGACATCTTACCTGATTGGAGACAAGATAACAGATATTGAGATGGGCCGTAAGGTTGGGTCGAGGACCATAATGGTCAAGACAGGAAAAGGGCAAGATCAGCTGGCTGATCAGGCTCAGTGGAAAATCAAGCCGGATCACATTGCGCAAGATTTATCCGAAGCAGTTGACTTGATACTAAGGCTCGATTCTGCTGAAAAATAGCTCTATTACATAGACGAGGAAAGCAAGAATTGAGGATTTTCTGTTGAAGGCTTATCTTTTAGCAGCAGGAGAAGGGACCAGGCTAGGGCAGCTTACTAAGACGATTCCCAAATGTCTGGTTCCCATCAAGGGAAAGCTGTTCCTGCATTACTGGCTGAGACTATGCGAGAGATACGGCGTCAGCCACCTGTTGATTAACCTACACCGTTTGCCTCATCTCGTAGAGGAATTTCTGGATAGCGCATCCTACGGGCTAACGATTAAGACTGCCTACGAGGAAAATCTCTTGGGAAGTGCAGGGACCATTCTCGCCAATCGTGATTTTGTGGCGGGAGAGGAAGCTTTTTTTGTTCTTTACGCCACAATTTGACCAATGTAGATTTGGAAAAGATGCGCAAGTTTCATATGAACCATGGAGGGATTTGCACCCTAGGTCTTTTCAAGGCGAACAACCCAGAAGAATGCGGAATTGCCGAGCCGAATCCCGATGGCTTAGTGGTCGATTTTGTCGAAAAGCCCGATCATCCGAAGAGTGATCTCGCCAACGCAGGGGTATATGTAGCTAGCCCTGAGATTTTTGACTACATCCCGAACCAGGAAGTAGTTGATTTGGGCTTTGATGTTCTCCCCCGGCTAGTGGGAAAAATGTACGGGTATCTCATCCAAGAATTCTTGCTAGATGTTGGGACATGGGAGAATTATGAAAAGGCACAAAAAGAGTTTCCAGGGGAAATTGAAGCATAACCTAAGGGAACCGCTGAACTAGGTGAATTCTCGCGTTACGGTACTTTCGGAATGCTGCCTTTTGCGCACCTTGGTGTGGTCTCCCAGCAGCCTCAGAGCTATCTCTGAGGTTTTTCACAATTATTCAGGTTCCACAAAGTAAGCTCTTGTTATATAATGAGGAAGTGCTCAGTGGAACCGCTGGGCCTTTCCGAGGGTGTAAGAAGATACAATCTCTCGTCAGGTCCCCTGCAGCACTGAAAAAACGAGGTGCAAAACGAATAAACTTACCCTAGCCCAAAAGCTGATGTACGGCTCCGGCTATATGGGAATTATCTTGATTAACACTACCCTCATGTGGGCTATGTACTTCTATGCTCCGCCCGGTGGTGCCCTTAAACCCCTTCTTCCCATAAAGCTGTTTGGCCTGGTTATGTTAGGAGGAAGAATCTTTGATGCCCTGACGGATTCTTTAGTTGGTCACTGGAGTGATCGAACCAGAACGAGGTGGGGAAGAAGAATTCCTTTCATCGTCTTTGCCTCTCTTCCGCTTTTTATCTCCTTTGTTCTTATTTGGGCGCCCCCCACAGGAGAGGTTTCAGTGCTAAATTTTGTTTGGGCCGCCTCTATCATTTCTCTTTTTTTCTTTTTCTTTACCTGCGTCATTGTTCCTTATCTTGCTCTTCTTCCTGAGATTGCCGAAGGCTCCAAGGAACGAATCAACCTTTCCGCTCTTCAAGGGTTATTCGCCACGGTGGGATTGGGTATAGGAATGATCGGCTCATCTTTTCTTATTGGCTGGAAGGGATTCCGGTGGATGAGTATTATTATAGGCCTGGTGGCCTTAGTAAGCTTTTGCCTACCGGTGATAGCGCTAAGGGAGAAGTCAACAGGAGGTAGGCGAGAACATCAGGGAGAGTCCGAGAAATTAGAAGGCCGGTCAACTCTTAGACTAAAAGAAGCTGTGGTAGAGACCTTTAAGAATAAGCCCTTTCTCTTTTTCATTGCTGGTAGCCTCTTTTTCTGGTTTGGGTTCTATGCCATTCTAGCCGATGCACCGTATCTGGTGACGGAAGTTATGGGAAGAGATCTTAGCGAGGTGGGGAAGGTCCTGGGAGTGAGTCTCCTGGTCGCTATCGTTGCCTTCCCCTTGATGCTGAAACTTTCCAGCAAAAAAGGAAAAAAATTTGCTTTTCTTTTTTCTATGAGTCTTTTTGCTATCGTTTTATCACTAGTGGGTCTACTTGGTAGATTAGGACCGTTTCCCATCATCTACCAGGGGATGGTAGTTATTGGCTTAGCCGGAGTTCCGATAGCTGGTCTTCTTATCCTGCCGCATGCCATTATTGCTGATATCACCGACTATGATGAGAAAAGAACGGGCCTCAGAAGGGAAGGCATGTATTTTGGCATCTACGGAATTGTGCTGAAAAGTGCCGTTGGCCTTTCCTCCTTATTTGTGGGCTTTCTGCTTCATCACTTTGGCTATACTCGGGCTAATCCTTCGGGAATTCTTCTCTGCGGGCCACTGGCCGCTGTTTTCATCCTGCTGGGGATTTATCTCTTTCTCAGGTATCCTCTAACTGATGTGCGAAGGTGATGGGTAGGTCCTAGAGTATTTCCTGCCCCTCGTCGAGGCCTGTTTTTCTTTCTTAAACAAGGGACTTCTCTTATATTTTTTCTTGGAAAACTGTTCAATATCATTGCAGCTAGCCAGGTTGGAGGAGTTGACTCTGTCAAGGGAAAATGTTATGAATAATAATACAAAGATATTTAACTTAAAGAAATTCATAAAAAGGAGCAAAGATGAGTAATCCGTTTGTCTTCGGAGTGCCGGTTGAGGGAGCGAACTTTACCGATAGAGAAAAGGAGAAGAGGGAAATACTGGATTCGTT
>CAYYHL010000160.1:0-4438 GCA_964471775.1 uncultured Clostridia bacterium | reverse complement strand
CCTCAGATTGACTTTTCAGTACCGCGTCCACAATCAGAATCTCTCTATGTCCGTCCAAAAAAGTTGGAAAAGGAGGCTCTCTATCAGTGGGGACGCAGCCTTCGGCTAGCCAGGTATATACCTTGTGAAATAGATTCTTGAAAGTATCTGGATAGCCCTCAGCTGCTCCTCCCGGAACTGAAGCATATTCTCTTGTCTCTTCGGACATAAGCGCTGGATTTTTCAGGAACTGACCATTGATGCTTCCCCTCTCACCTATCCACATCTCGTTCGGTTTTTCCCCATTCCAGGCAATCGACTTTTTGGACCCGTTGATTTCAAAATGAATCATGTTTTTGCGTCCTGCACTCACCTGGGAGACTATGAAAACACCTTTTGCTCCCCTGTCGAACCTGAGGAGTACTGTTGCGTGATCCTCTGTATCTATCTTAACTTCTTCACAATCCTCATCATCTAACCTTTGGGGAGTGGAAGTTTCAGACTCCCCCTTTGGCCTCTTTCGATAGGGAACAAATGTGGTGAGGTCTGCAAAAACGGAAACGACGCTTTGGTGTGTAATGTGCTGGACCATATCCAGCCAGTGAGAACCAATATCTGCCACCGCTCGAGACTTTCCGCCAAGATTCGCTTCTACTCTCCAGTCGTAGTCAGTGTCGTAGAAAAGCCAGTCCTGAAGGTATCCTCCGTGGACTAGTCGAATTGACCCGATCTCGTTTGATTCGACCAAAGCTTTTGCCTCTTTTACTAAAGGATAATAGCGCATGTTATAACAAACCACGTTCAGCAGGTGTTCTTCTTTAACCATTCTCACTAACTCAGCTGACTCTTTACTGTTCACGGTTAGAGGTTTCTCGCACACAATATGTTTACCTTGCTCGATACACATTTTGGCCATAGGGTAGTGCAAAACGTTGGGGGTGAGAATATGAACTACCTCTACCTCATTACTCCTAATAAGGTCACGATAATCCTGATAAGCCAGGGGAATATTTAGCTCATCAGCTCTTTCTCGAGCACGTTTTCGCTTGGCCAAGGCCATAACTTCCACCCATCCCAGTCTCCTGAGGGCTTCTGCATGAACTCGCCCCATAAATCCGCCTCCAATGAGTCCAACTTTAATCTTTCTCATTAATATGTCTCCTTGAAGAATATAGAGAGGAGCCCAAGGCTCTTTCTAGAGCGTCGGCCACATCTTTGAGATCAAGCTCTTCCAACTTCCTGCGGGTAGGAATTCCGTCTTTTTTGTCCCAACCGTGGGCTATGTAATACTGGGTCAGTAGTGCATCGTATTTGTCCCGATCCAGTACTGAACCCCTCATGGGTCCCGAAGGAAGAGGGTCTTGAAATTCTCGGTCCGGAGGATAATCGTCCTTGCGCTTCACTCCTTCCCTGACAATGAAGGCTCTCTCCACGTTGTAAACTCTCTCAGCTGCTTTGAGCATGTCTTTTCCACTCATTTTGATGCCGGTAGCTGCGGAAAAAACTTCGGCAAAAAGGTCAGCGTCGATACAATAGGGAGAAGCCCAGTGGCCGAAGAACTTACAGACCTCCAGCATATCCGCCAAGGCTGCACTGTATTCGTTATAAATGACCTGCTTTTCCTTATGCTCATAAACGCTCCGATCAGCCGCTTCCCTGTATCCATAGAACTTCTCAGCTTCCTCTGAGCTGAGATCGTGTTCAGCATGGTGGCTACTCCTGAGGTGGTCTGAACCTCTGGTAGAAGTGGAGTGACCTAAAGCATGTCCGGAACCACTTCCACGGAAGGACTCGTGAAGCTCCAGGCCCTTTATGGTCAGAGCGAACTTTTCAGCTCCCCTGCCAATTTCTTGAGCAGCCCTTAGTTCACCCTCTGCCAAAATATCACCAAAGCCCTCCCGCTTGGCGATGAGCTCAACCATTCTGATTATAGCTTGAGAGTCTCCCCACCTCAAAGGAAAGCCAATGTCTTTGTCGGTAATAATTCCTCTTTCATAAAGTTCCATGGCGAAAGCAATTGTCCTACCGGTAGAGTCGCAGTCCAAGCCGTACCGATTGGTGAGTTCAGCTGCTCTGATAACGGAGGCAAGATCGGTGTTAAGGCACATAGAACCGAAAGAGACGATGGACTCAAATTCAGGCCCTTCTCCATAAAGACCCCTGTAACGTCCGTCCTTGATGCGAAAGCGAGGAAGACACTGTACCGGGCAGGAAAAATCTCCCAGCATCTTGGTGCGGTACTGACTATGAAAGAGTCTTGGACTGAGCTTATCCGCATCCTCCCAGTTGGCAGCCTGGTGATGTTTGGTTCCCAGCTTGCTGTGCGTATGATGCCACGACCAGAGCTTACCGTAGGTTCCAGCGGTATCACCCGCCTGAAATCCCGTCTGAAAGGAGTGGGTCTTGAGAAGCTCAGTGCATTTCTTTGTGGCTTGCAAAAACTTTTCAGGATGCGCTATCTTGACTCCCTGGGTGCCTCTGACAACGATAGCCTTAAGATTTTTGGAGCCCATCACCGCTCCCATAGCCCCCCTGGCTGCCGAGTGTTTGAGAGAAGTTCTAATACTCGCCAGGCGAACCAGGTTTTCTCCAGCTTGCCCTATACAGGCAACTTCCACCCCGGGGTCCCTCAGTTCTTTTCTTATCATTCTCTGTGTCTCCCAGGTATCCAGACCCCAGAGGTGCTCTGCGTCCAGGAGCTTCGTCTCGCCGTCCCTAATCAGAAGATAAACAGGTTTTTTTGCTTTTCCGCGAATGAGGATATGATCAAATCCAGAAAACTTGAGTTCCGGAGCAAAGTGACCCCCGCAGTTAGAGTCGCCCAGAAATCCCTGAGGAGATTTGCTGCTCACGTTGAATCTTCCTGCCCCGGGAGCTAAAGTGCCACTGAGGGGACCGCTGCCGAAAATGAGGACATTATCTGGATCGAAGGCACCAGTTCCCCGCTCGAACTCATCAAAAAGGATCCTGGCGTTGATACCTCTCCCGCCAATGAAATTCGCTCTGAGTTTTTCCGTTAGCGGTACAGTTTCTATTCTCTCCCCAGAAAGATCAACCGTTAGGATCTTCCCCTGCCAACCATACATATTCTACCTCCCGTATGAGACCTCTCTCTTTGTGATTCTTTGCATCTTTTTGCTTCTCTTTTGCCTAATCTCATTAAGAAGCGAAAAGGACCTCTGGGCTCCTTTTGTTTTTTGCCTTCTGAGGGAAGCCGTGCCAGGAGCATACTGAAGGGATTGCCTGGGGCACCATTTTACACATTCAGGATTCCCTCTGCAGAGATCACATATAAAGACTTTTTTTTCTTTACTGTCATAAAAAACAGCCTTAAAGGGGCACACCTCTACACAAATCCCACAACCATTGCAGATCTTCTCATCCACCAGCACTGCTCCCGTATTCTTATCTCTTCCTATCGCTCCTTTGGAACAGACACTGGCACAGAAAAGGACCTCGCATTGCTGACATATGAGAGGTACCTCCAGCATTTCCCTCCTCAAGATTCGGATCCTTGATTTAGCTGGATTGCACTCTCCTTCCCTGATAAGCGAGCAAACCACTTCACATATTCTGCAGGCACCGCACTCATCCGGCTCTACCACAAGAACTTTCCTGAACCCCCTCTTTGATTTCATCTTTTGCCTCTCATCGAATCTATGAGCTATGTTGTTCGCCGACTCAAGCACCAACGTACAATTTAGGTTCTTTCGCTAGCGTCTGTTTCGTGAGCTTGCTTGTCCATGTACATGCGCCGATCGACGTCGTACAGAGCAGCTTCTACGGGTTCTGCTCTTCCCGGATACCAATAACTGGTTCCAATCGCCAACGTCACCGGGAAATCGACTAGTGGTATCTTCTTATTCCACTTGGCGACAGCCTGGCGGATCCTTCGCACCACAGTTTCCGTATCGCTGCTCTTTTCAGGCAGGACAATCAAGAACTCATCACCTCCGTAGCGGACTACACTGTCGACCTTCCGTACTTGCTCCTGCAGCAGCTTCCCCATTTCCTGAAGCACACGATCCCCCACCTGATGACCAAATCGGTCATTGATCTCCTTGAACCGGTTAATGTCAACCATCAAGAAGGCGATGGGATGGTCGTACCACTTAAGATGTTGACCTTATAGCATTTTTGGAGGCAGTCGTCAAATTGTCGAATAGGACTTACGGGCAGTGTTCTTGAGTATTCTAGCTCTCTAGATCCTTTTACTCCATGACAGGTTGACAAATGACCAATCCTATCTAGACTTATCTTCAGAGGATGTCATTGCCGACGAATTATGCGGCAAACCAAAGCAGTACGTCTACATCCACTTTCGATAAGGACACAATACGCAACATGCCAAAGCGCGACGACCTAAAGAAGATATTGATTATTGGTTCAGGACCAATCATTATTGGCCAGGCTTGTGAGTTTGACTATTCAGGAACTCAGGCTTGCAAGGCATTGAAAG
>CAYYHL010000159.1:0-4446 GCA_964471775.1 uncultured Clostridia bacterium | reverse complement strand
CAATGTCAGGTTCTTCCAATATGCCTATCAGAAACTTATGATTTTATGGACGTCCCCATCCTCACAAACCATCATCTCCCGACCATAGAGGTCTAGCCCCGCGAATGAGCTTTCTTAGCTGGGGATTTTCTTTAATGTCGGACCGACAAACAAAGATCGCATGTAGCAGAAAGGGGAAGCCCTCTTGAATCCTTGCCAGCTTCTGGGCCACTCTGTTTTTTTCCTCATCCTCACATACCAGCACTAGATCTACGTCCCTTTGGATGTTAGGGTTAGACAGTTGGCTCCCATACATGAACGCTCCAGAGCACATCTGTGACAAGCGCTCATAAAGCAGGTCTCTCAAGTGACGAATCATAGTCCCCCCAGCAGTTCTCGCTTCTTTTTGTTCACCTCTGCTCGCATGGCTCCCAGTGTCTCCAGCATGTTGTGTAAAGCTTCTGTTTCTGTCTCTGAGGTCAGTCCCTTCAGCTTGCCAGAATTCTGTTTGAGGATATCAACGTGCTTTGTAAGCAACGAAGTCAACTTCGTTTCGCCGTACTCCTTTAGGAGGTCCACCAATCTCGTGATTTCATCATTGTATCTGTTCAGGTATTGTAATCGCTGTTCCAACACACCTCCCACGAGCCGGTCCGTGTCCCCTGACAAAGCACTGAGGACGAGCCCCTCATCTTGGATCAGCTTAATCTCCAAATCATAGAGGATGTCGAGCACTTTCGTGCCTGTCGACCTCTTATGACTTATAAAGGCACCGAAAAGGATGCCGGAAAAAGTAGAGACCAAGAGAATGAGAAAAGACCTTCTGCTTTGATCAGTCTTTTCCCACATGGAGGGCCATTTTAGCTCCACGAGGATCTGGGAAAGCAAAACAAGAGCACCTAATATCCCGAGGAAACACGTGACAATTGTCAAGAAAGTTGTCATAGCTACGTGTCGTTAGGTAGTCTAACTAAAGTTTATATAGTTTCTTCATAGTACCTTTAGGCCGCAAGACTGCGGTATAACACACCTGTGGCCATGCCATCATTAAGCTTGAGGCAACTTATAATTTTATGAGCGTCCCTCACCCTACTCATCCGATACCCCTCTATATTCGAAGGGAGAAAAGCATAATTTCATGACCGTTGTATTATTTTCCTTTTCGATGACTTACAACTGGAAGTTTCGTAGAATCCTTAGGACAGGGGACGGGAGCGATATATCTCCAGATCCTCAGGAGTAACATCCTCCGGAGAGACGAGACGATAGTGTTTTTCGGATGAGATGCCAATTCCGGTCTCTTGTTGCTCAAACTCAAAAAGAGCGATTAGGTCCTCCGCCATAAATTGCGCTGCAATAGGTCGGCAAGTCAGAGAGGGGAATTTTTCAGCGCACATAGCAAAGTCCTGTTCTATTTGCACTATACCCAGTGTATCCTTTCCGCCTTTCGCTTGCACCGGAAAGACGTAATGGACGCCCCTCTTGTCCACGCCGATATAGAGCTCATCTGTTTCCACCTGTCCCAGATCTAGAACAGTTGTTCTCAAATGACTCTGTAGGGAATAACAAGTGACACCGGTGAAAACATCTATTAATCGATTATAACGCAACTTTGCTAAAAGCGCCTGTTCGTCGTTGAGCGCGTATATCGAGATAACACCTGGTGTCGAATCTGGGACTTTTGTCTCAGCCATCATCTGATTCGGTGTAATAGTCGCTAGTGTTCTTGCTACAAAACGATATCGGGATCTACCTGCCGCTTGTATGATCCATTCTTTGCCTTTGGGAGCACGAGTAATAACTGATTGAGGCAGCTTTCTCCGGTAGCGGAAGCTATAAATAACGTCACCAAGGTTTTTAGGCAATTTGATTGCAAGATCCTTTGCGGCACGGACAATATCATCTCTGTGAAAGTCGATTTCTTCCATGCCTTTTTGATAACGGGCCAAAAAAATGTGCTCAATAAGCTTTGAGTATAGGTCAGAGCCAGCGTTCACTTTTCACCCCTGTGATTATACGCGGCTAAGAGCCCGGCCAGCCAAGAACAACCACCTCTTCGCGAAGTTGCTCCTTACTAGCTGTGGCTAAACGAGTTCGGAAGAGGTCGAAACCAAGAATTTCGTAGCCAAGAGACTCGGCAATTTCTGCCAACAGTTGTCCCGTTCGAATCATTATTCGTAAGTAAGAAGCCTGATCCCCGACAACATACGCAAGCTTAGCACCTGGGCGTAAGAGCCCGCGCAAATTCGCCAGATGGCGAGCAATGCCACCAAAATACAACTTGGTGACTCTGGAATACAGGCGTTCAAAACCGGAAGTCTTGCCAAGCTCGATACGGCGCTCCTCGATTGCTTTGGCAATTCGTTGGATTTCAGGATATTCGCAGACCCACTGATCATCGTCGTCTAACTTATAGACTCCACGGGTATTTGAACGGATCAAGGTATGCTTAAGATCCCTGAGATCATTTCTGTTACGAATGAATCCCAAAAGTACGGATTCTAATCTTGTAGTCCGGGTATAGTCCTTCTCGTTCGGGTAGGGTGGAGAGGTGATCACTGCATCTATGGAGTGAGGCGCTATCATATCAGGGGGTTTCCGTGAATCACCATGGTAAGCCTCTGCCGGGGTATCTCCGAAACGTCTGAGGCCGCGAAGATCCTTGGCAATAGTGTGAACCTCTGCGAGCCAAGTTGTAACAACCGGGGCGTCGGACTTTGGAGCTTTAATACCGACCTCGGGACCGAAGTGTAGGTTGCTGATAGAGTAAACCAAAGCCTTCGCGAGTGCGAGAAGTTCATGTCTTCGGTATAGATCAACGGAATGTTCTTTTAGGCAATCGAGCAGAACTAGCGTCTTGTGTAAGGGAAGCGGACTTATTGAATTCTTCAAGAGAAGTCTACTTCTTTCTGGGGGAAGTGCCCTTAGGGAATTGCCACGATTATGCTCGCCGTCCGTATGGCCTGTAAAAAGAGGCAGAGGATCATCTTCGATTCCTTCGGATCTTAACGCTGCAAAAGCAGCTTCTGCGACTTCCCGGGTGTGTCGAATCAAACCATCTGGGTCAGGCCCCCAGTCAACCTTAACCTGAGTGGCGAAAAGCGCCATGTGGTTGGATTCGATCCCCACGCTAGGAATGCCTAGCTTCTTGCATTCGACAATTGTCGTGCCTGTCCCACAGAAAGGGTCTAAAATACGGTTCGTCCCTTTCAGCCCAAACCGTTGTACATATTCTCGGACTAAATGAGGAGGAAACGATAGCACGAAGCGATACCAATCGTGAGCAGGACGGTCCTGAGGAAGGAGTTTGTTAATGATATTCCTGCTTTGGTTTGCGGTTGCATAACTCATTGCAGTCACACGAAAAGGCTCGCTTTTGGGTTTGATTGAGCGTACTGTAGAAAAAAATGGATGTCAAGTTATAACGACCGATCAATTCGCTAAAGAAGACTTCAAACTGATTTCTAATAATTATTACAAGATATTAGATTAGTCCGGACTCGATAGTCTGAAATACAGAATAGCTTATCGGAATGGGGGGCCTCACGACTCCCCTCCTCCCACACCACCGGAGAAATAGAACCTTCCCTTTTTTATCGATTTAGAAGTTCGTGCGCGGTCTGCTCGATCCAGGACTGCAAACCCTGCAAAAGGCAGATAACACCATAGCTTATCACGCGACGGTACACATAGTGCTCTGTCTTATCTGGCGTTTTGACAATTTCCTCCTCGTGAAGCTCGGTGCTTACCTCTAGGTTCTCACAGACAACAGCAAAAACGCATTCTGGCTTGTCGCGTATGAACAAGGGTGCCCCGCTAAGACCCCTTGGCCAAGCGAAGTTAACTTCTGCAGCATAGTAAGAGTATTTCTTGGGTAGACTGCTGATATGGTGGAAAAAACGTTGAAAATGACCAGCAAATAAACGTTCGGTGGGGCTTCCTGCCTTTTCAAGGGTAATGTCTTCAGGATAGCCGTAAGCGTTGAATGCTACACCGAGGCCATATGAGGACGAAATGCGAGAAAAGGGCGACAATGATCCCACGAAGTTGTCCTGAACCTTCAAAAGGGCTATGTCTGCATCGGGATGAAGAACTGCTTTCTCAATATCTGCTCCCATGCCCAACTGCGGGACAGCGAGACAAAGGTCATGATGCAAAATTTTGTCGACACAGTGTGCGGCTGTCAGGAAGAGACGCGGATCACTGAAAGAGAAAGACGTGCCAAGGAATGCGTCGTCCGTGGTCTCGTCAAACAAGACCCCGATAGCTCTAAGTGGGTTCATCATAATTCAATGCCGAACTATAGTTTTTTCATAATACTCTCAGGCCACAAGACTGCGGTAAAACACACCTATACTCTTTCAGATGTAAGTAAGTTGTCTCAGAACCACCGTTCCTTCCATCTTTAATTATTCTTCCGTATAAACAGAACTCGCTTGCCATCTGAAGTTCTGGCTTTGATCAGCT
>CAYYHL010000158.1:0-4532 GCA_964471775.1 uncultured Clostridia bacterium | reverse complement strand
CTGAAACAGCTGGCATCCCCAATGGATCGTACCTTCCTGCCTTTATGTTCTGCGCCATGTGCTTGGCAGGCATCCTCAATGACCTTCAAGTCATGCTTCCTTACGACCTGCATTACTGGATCCATATCTGCAGGATGTCCAAACAGGTGGACTGGGACTATTGCCCTTGTCCTCTCGTTTACTGCTCTTTCAATCTGAGAGGCATCGATGTTCTGGGTCAACAAATCAACGTCGACAAAGACAATCTCCGCCCCAGTTTGAGAAATAGCCTCAGTGGTAGCAACGGAAGTGTTGGGAACGGTGATCACTTCGTCCCCCTTTCCGACTCCACAGGCGAGCAAACCCAATCGCAGGACATCGGTCCTATTCGCCACTCCGATGGCGCACTCTGCCCCACAGAAGCTAGCAAACTCTTGTTCAAAGGATCTGACATTTTCGCCCAGGAAAACCTAGAACTGTACGTCATCCGCTGAACGGTAGTATCAACTTCGTCCTGAATCGACTGATGCTGTTGTTTCAGATCCAAGAAAGGTACTCCCATTTCTTACCTTCCCACTGGCACGTTCCTCGATCCTTGATTTGGTATATCTAACTCTCTACTTCAAATTCAATCTTGTCATCCGCCAGCTTAGTCTATGCAATTGCGTTGTCCTTGGTAGCCGAACCTTCAACGTAACGGTCTCCATTCTCATCAAAATGCGATCTCCGAGGTACCTCGTCTTCCGCACCATCACGCTACCTCGTCTGAGAAGACATACCAGCAGTTGTCCTTATTCTTCAGGTGCACACTAGTTGCTCGTCGCACGCAATCAGATGCCCGCCCTTCTTCTGTTCCCCTTTGCCTGATTTTGTACGACCCGGATGGACGATCACAGGCGTGATTAAGTTCAGCTCAACTGCTGAGCAAAGTCAGGCTTTCCTTCCATTCCCCGTTGCCGGACTTAATGACAAGATTTCGTTCACAAAGAAGTCAATAAGACCATTGGATGAAAAAGATGAAAATTGTGGACGTGTCCGCTTCTTAAATTGAATCTTGCGAAAATCATCGTTCGAACAGATAAACTCTAGTTTGTTCTCTTTTTCCAACATTGCATCGACTGCACCTCTTTTGCCCTGAAAGACACTATAAGCTGGAACACCAAGCACTGCTGCCTCGCGATTCATAGTCCCACCTGCCCCAATCACCAGGTCTGAGTACCAAATAAGACTCAGACCATCGACTACCCTGGAAGGAATCCTAACTCTACTACGCTCCCCCACTACCTTAAGAATCTTGTGTCTCTCGACCTCGCTACGGAGCACCAGAACCAGTTCTATATCTTCTCTTCCAACAAGAAAACTGAGCAACTCATAGAAGAGTGTCTCCGTCTTTGGGTTGTGATAATGAGCCATAGTGGCTGGAGGTCTAAGGGTTACGATAACCTTATTGGTTGGGATATCTAGGTCCTTTACAATCCTAGGATTTGGTCGGAAATCATTCAAGTAAACTTGTTCCTTGATCCCAGGATACTTCTTGACTTTCTGCCTTCGGACACGGGTGGACCAGCAAACTCCATCTGGAATGACTTCAGGCATTAGGATCTCTGTGGAAAAACGATCAAATATGACAGATGAAACATACTCATAGTCGTAAATAGTCATACAAGGGATACGGAGCAACCAACAAGCAAGTGGTAAAGAACGAGCACCGTGGCCCACGGCTAGATCAAAATGCTTGTCGCAAGCGAAGACAAGAAGTTGAAATGACCTTATTCCTAATCCAAATAGTTTAAGAATTTTTCGCTTCCCGTAATGTATTCCCACTCGAGAATAAGGAATCTTTGCCAAATCTAACATTTGGCAGGCATATGAACAGTCTCTGGTCGTCAAAGTAACTTGGTGACCAAGTTCTACAAGTCGCTCTATTATAGGCCTGAAGAATTGGATCTGGGGAGAATTGTCCACATCCACCCAGATACGCCTTCTCATTACTGACTTTTCCTTTTTCCGAGTTCTCCCCATTTATTCTGCTCCAGGACACACTTCTGTCGACGGATTCCTACCCTCCCTCAGATGAGAGAAGGAGAGCCAAAGCATAAAACATCCACGCCTGGGACCATCTAATATACGGGATCTTGTTGGTGAAACACTTGTGTTTTTGATAATAGAAGAAACCTCTTTCATCCTGCATGTTCTCTATTCCCCAGTGAGCTATCTTGAGTGCCTCCTTGATAGTACCGCGGCTTAAGTCCTTCAGTTTAACAAAAGTAACGATGCTCTGAGCAACACTGTGTGTGTCTATTGGATAAATCTTGTTATGGTAATATTTAGGTGTACCATCTTTCAAGAAGAGGTTTTTCTTATAGTATCTGAAGCCTTTCTCAAGAGCCTCGTAAAAATATCGGGATTCCGAAAAATCTATATACTCTTTCAGCGCCACTAAATTGAATCCGGTATGGAAGTTATCTATCCATCTTTGTGAGAGGAGATTTCCGTAATGCCATGAGCCATCCTTATTTTGATACCTGACGGAGAATTTGACCGCTTGAGTCGCAAGCTTCAACAAGCTCTTCTCTCCTGTGAAACTATACACTCTAGCAAGCAGAGCTGCTGCCAAAAGATTCGTATTATGAATCTGGCTGTTATCTAAAGGAGTATAGCTAAAACAGATACCTCCATTTTCTCTAGTTACGTTTAGACCATTAAGAACAAACTCACAAGAACTTCGAGCAATTTGAAGATATCTCTTGTTTTTGAGTAACTCATAGGCGTCCAAGAAGGCACTTACAATGAAACTAGTGCAAACCAGGTTAGGAGTTCCGCGAGGTATAAAAAAGGCTAGTGATTGCCAGTCAAAATTGTATCCCCAGCAGTATCCTCTGTACTTCCTCGATGATAATTGTTCCAGCAAATCAACAAAATGAATTGCCCTCGATTTATATTGCTCAAGTCCTACACGCTGGTACAGCTTCAAGTAGCCGGCGGCAAATAGCCCCAATCCTTTCGGGTTAAGTCGTTTTTCCACTAGAAATACCCTCCTCAAATTGAATGGAAAGCGCTTTAAAAGCTGAATGAAACCCAATCTCGTAAATCCGGTTTTTGCGGGAACAACTTGAAAAACCTTACTATTTAGCCCGTCGTAAGGATCATAGCCTCTCCACCCCTCTCTTTCACAAAAAAGCAACAATTTCTTGAGTGAATCCTCATATATATCGCGTCTGGTTAGCTGGACTCGTTGCTGGTTTGTATCTGCTTCCTTTTTTTTCATAACCTTTATGTCTTTTCCTTTTTTAAGTATCGAAGACCCTCAACTCGGAAAGGTCAATAGGAACCCCCTTCCCAAGAGACTCAAGAATCTTGAAAGTACCAAGGGTACTAGTTACTATTTCTTCAAACTTGATGGGCATTTCCTCACCGGTCTCAACCGCCTTTACAAAAGCCTCAAGCTCCTCTTCATGACCCTTATCTTGGTTTATTCTTCTAGTCTTTTTTGACCTACCCCCCCTTGTAAAAGTCGCTCTTTTGAAATCGTCGATCACAGCCACAGAGTCTTCTCCGAACACCTCAATCCTTTCTTTGGCAAAGGAGCTATCTCCGCAAGCTAAATAACTTACACAGCCTATGGAGCCGTCATCGAACCTGAGGGAAATGTTTACGGTGTCATTATTAACAATATCTCTCCTATCATCCAAGATGGACTGAGCATATATCTTTACCGGCTTAGAGTCCATGAGATACCCTAACAAATCGACAAAGTGACAGACTTCGCCTATTATCCTTCCCCCACCCTCCTCAGGATCCTGAATCCAATGATTCTTGGGAATGAAACCGGCGTTGATTCGGTAGATTATTGCTAGGGAGCCTTTTCTCTTTTCAAGAAACTCTTTGGTCTTTTTAATTAGCGGAGCGAATCTACGGTTGAAACCTACCATCAGCCTTCCTTCACTTTTCTGCCACGCTTTAGTTACTTCTCTTAATTCCTCTTCACAAAGAGCCAGAGGCTTCTCCACAAAGACCGCTTTACTTCTCTCTAAAGCCTTTATGACCAGGTCTGCATGGAGATTGTGCCTAGTGGCGATTATTACAGCGGCTATTTCTGGATCATTAACAATATCGTCTACCACAGTGGTACAATATTCGAACCCAAATTTCTTCGCTACATGCTTGGCATTTATGCCGGTAGCGGTGGCAACACCCTTAAATCTAATTGAAGGAATTTTCTTCAGAGTAGGTAATAAGAAATTCTGGGCGAAACTCCCCGCCCCAATGATACCTAAATTTACCTTCTTTAAAGACCGAGAAGCCTTAATTTTCGAACTACAAACAGACTTGAGAGATATCTTACTTTTTTGTTTCTTATCTCCTTCATATTTCAATAGAATACCTAGAAACTTCTCCTTTCTTTTTCCAGTGATTATCTCGTACCCCTGAAGAGACTCTTCTATCTTGAATCTATGAGTAATAAGGGGTTTTAGGATAATTTCCCCCTCACTTACTAACCTCAAGAACTCCTCCATATTCCTCCTTTCTGTCCATCTCACATAGCCAATGGG
>CAYYHL010000157.1:0-4571 GCA_964471775.1 uncultured Clostridia bacterium | reverse complement strand
GCTCAGACGGTTTTGGATTCATCAAGAAAGACGATGGTTCCTATCACAAGATCCCTCAAGTGGGCAGGGTGGTCATCGGGGATGAAGTGGAAATTGGGGCTAATGTGGCTATAGACCGGGCTACTCTCGGTGAGACACGTATCGGGTCAGGATGCAAAATCGACAATCTTGTTCATATAGCCCATAACGTTACTTTGGGCAAGAATGTGGCGGTGGTGGCCTTGGTAGGTATCTCAGGTAGTTCTGCCATAGGAGATGGAGTTATTCTGGCTGGTCAAGCTGGCGTTACTGAGTATGTGAGTATTGGGGAAAACACTATAGTGGCTGCCAAGTCCGGGGTAACCAAAGATGTGGCGGCCAATAGGTTTGTCTCTGGATTTCCGGCAAGATCCCACTCCAAACAAAAGAGAATATGGGCCACTATGAACCGTTTGCCTGAGCTCATGCGAAGAGTCAAAAAACTGGAGGAATCAAGGGAGAGGAATACATAATGGACAAGCAAAAGACTGTGGGAAGGGTTGTTTTCTACAAAGGGGTAGGGCTTCATATGGGCAAGGACGTTACTTTGACTCTGGAACCGGCCTCTGTGGACGAGGGAGTTGTCTTCATCCGCCGGGATTTGCCGGGGGAACCCGAAATCAGTGCCAGAACGAATAGGGTCACAAGCAACAAGCGGGGTACCAGCATTGGAGATGAAAAGGTGAGAGTTCACACTATCGAGCATATTCTGGCTGCCCTGGCCGGCCTGGCGATAGACAATGTGAGGGTAGGGATCGATGGAGAGGAAGTCCCAGCAGCTGATGGAAGTGCTCTACCCTTCGTGAAGTTAATCCAGGAGGCAGGAACTAAAGTCCAGGATACTCCGCGCCGCGTGTTTACCTTGAAAGAACCCCTATGGATGGAAGAGGATGCCAGAAGACTGGTTGTTCTTCCCTGCTCTGAATTTAAGATTACCTATACCGTGGATTTCCCTTTTTCTCCTCTAAAATCCCAGTTTGGTGAATTCACCATTGATGAAGACACTTTCATTCGGGAGATTGCTCCCTCCCGAACCTTTGGATTCATGGAGGAAGTGGAAGAGCTGAAGAAAGCGGGATTGGTCCAAGGTGGATCTCTGGAGAACGCTGTGGTCATCGGTAAGGAGGGCATTATTAATAAAGAAGGCCTCAGATTTCCCAATGAGCCGGTTCGTCATAAAATATTGGATTTAATCGGTGATCTTTATTTGTTAGGCGGTCCTATTCAGGCTCATATTATGGCAGTGAAGGCTGGACACCTTTTCAATGTCAAACTGGTAGACAAACTGGAAAATCTTAGGGAAGACAAAGAGGTCATCTCACTGGACATCAATGCCATCAATGACATACTTCCTCATCGTTACCCTTTTCTTCTGGTAGATAGGATATTAAGCCTGAAAGACAAGGAGATCGTGGGACTGAAGAACATAACTATCAATGAGCCTTTCTTCAAAGGTCATTTTCCGAGGCACCCTGTGGTCCCGGCAGCGCTCATTATTGAGGCTATGGCTCAGGTCGCTGGAGTTTATCTCTTAGGCAAGACTGAGAATCAGGGAAAGCTGGCCTATTTTGCGGGGATTGATAAGGCAAGGTTCAGAAGGCCGGTAGTCCCCGGAGATCAATTAGTTACCCGGGTAAGAATATTAAACTTGAGGAAAACCATGGGGAGGGTTGAGGCAGTCAGCACAGTAGCTGAAGAGGTCGTTGCTGAGGCGTATTTCTTGTTCAGTCTGGTGAAGAGATGAAGAACGTTGATTTATCCCGGGACAGGCTTCCTCAACACGTCGCTATTATTATGGACGGTAATGGCAGATGGGCCAAGGAAAAAGGTCTGGCTCGAAACGAAGGACACCGGGTCGGGATCGACAAAATAAGGGAGATGCTGCAGATGTGCTTGGATCTAGGAATAAGATTCCTGACCATCTATGCCTTTTCATGCCAGAATTGGAAAAGACCCCGAGAGGAAGTTCGTTTCCTCATGAAGAAATTTGAAACGTACCTCGATAAGGAAGTCCGGGATTTACAAAAAAAGGGCATTCGACTCAGAATTATTGGGAGAAGGGAAGAGCTCCCTCGGAACCTGCAAAAGAAGATCGAGAAAACAATGAGAATGACCCAGAATAATGATAGGCTCCACCTTAACTTGGCCATAAACTATGGAGGCCAAGAGGAAATCGTGGATGCGGCAAAAAAAATTGCAGGGGAAATCAAGAAGGGAACTCTGGTTTCCGGACAAATAGATGTGAACCTCTTTAGAAAGTATTTGTATACTGAGGATCAGCCATACCCGGACCTTTTGATCAGGACAAGTGGGGAGCAAAGAATAAGCAATTTTCTGCTATGGCAAATTGCATACACGGAGCTGTGGATCACGCACGTTCTTTGGCCCGATTTTGGAAAAGAAGAATTCATCAAGGCCATCACGGATTATGCCAGGAGAAAGAGAAGGTTTGGGGGATTAGAGGAAGAATGAATTGCTCCTGAAAAGGGTATTGGTAGCAGCTATTTTTGTGCCGATTCTTGTTGTGTTTATCTGGTGGGGAGGCATACCTTTTTTGTGTCTCGTGAGTGCCATTATTGGAGTTGCTCTTATTGAGTTCTACCAGGGGATGGGCAGTGCAGGGACAAAGCTTCTGCCTCAAGAAGGCGTGATACTGGGTATCCTCGTGCCTGTTTCTATTTACCTCGGGGGCGCAGGGATTCTGTCTTTGGTATTGGTCTTCATTGTTCTTTTCGTTTCGCTGCGGCAGTTCTTTGAATTTCGTATCCAAGCAAGTTCCGTGAGTGTCTTTCTGACCCTGGGAGGGATTCTCTATGTCAGCTTACTGCTCAGCCATGTTATCCTCCTCCGAGCCATTCCTGGATTAGGGGGAAAGCTCGTCCTTACAGTCTTTTTCGTTACCTGGATGGGTGACTCAGGGGCCTATTTTATAGGGATGGTTAGCGGCAAGCACAAGCTTTTTCCCCATATTAGCCCAAAGAAGTCGCTTGAAGGTCTTTTGGGGGGAGTGTTACTGAGCTGCGTGGCCATTTTTATCTCGCAAGCCTGGCTTTCCTTCCCTTTCCTTCATTTGGTCATTCTGGGAGTTTTGACAGGGGTGATGGGGCAGTTAGGAGATTTCTTTGAATCTATGCTAAAGCGAGAGGTGAAAAGGAAAGACTTTGGTTTCATTCTCCCAGGGCATGGGGGGGTGCTGGATAGATTTGACAGTTTACTTTTCACCGCTCCTGTTTTTTATCACTACCTGAGATACTTTATCATCGGAATATAGAAGGATTCCAATGGTTGAAAAGACAGGTAGTTCCTTGCCTTGGAGTACCAGGCATTCGAAAAATCGAGCTTGCCCATCTCTGGCACTCTACAAGGCCAGCTAATCTTGGTCAGGAAATAGACAGGGGATGTTGATCTAAGTTGAGAAAAAGAATAGTCATTCTTGGTTCCACGGGTTCCGTTGGAAAGCAAGCTCTGGAGGTCATTCGAGCGCAGAGTCAATACTTTGAAGTGATTGGACTTACCGGAAAAGACAATTGGCGACTTCTGAAGCAGCAGACACAAGAATTCAGCCCTTCGGCAGTTGCCCTGGCCAATGAAAAGAATGTGTCAAAGCTTAAAGACTTGAGGAGAAGAGTGAAGATTTTCGGGGGTGAGGAAGGAGTCCTGGAGCTGGTAGAGTCTTTGCCTGCGGACTTGGTTCTATCCTGTATTGTGGGGAAAGCTGCCCTCATTCCCACTATGAAAGCTCTGAAGAGCGGACGTAACGTGGGTCTGGCTAACAAAGAAAGCATGGTTATGGCCGGAAGGTTATTGATGAAAGAGGCTCATCAGAGGGGCAATTCGCTGGTTCCGGTTGATAGTGAGCAATCGGCTATTTTCCAGTGTTTACAAGGACATCGGATAGAAGACGTAAGGAGAATGTATCTCACTGCATCCGGAGGCCCCTTTCGGGGTTGGCAAGGAGATTTTGGCAAGATAACTCCGGAGCAGTCTCTGTCTCATCCCCGTTGGGACATGGGGTCTAAGGTCAGTCTGGATTCAGCCACTTTGGCAAACAAGGCGCTGGAGGTAATAGAGACTTCTCATTTGTTCGAAATAAAACTCGACAGAATAGAAATACTTATTCACCCTCAATCTATTGTTCACTCTCTGGTAGAGTTTGTGGATGGCTCAATCTTAGCCCAGTTGGGTATTACGGATATGCGTCTACCTATTCACTATGCCTTGAATTTTCCCGAGAGACGGGCGAGCCATCTTCCCCATCTAGGGCTCTCCCAGCTAGATAGACTGAGTTTTGAGCCTCCGGACTATGAGAGATTTCCTGCCTTAGAGTTGGGCTACCGTGCAGGAAAAGAAGGAGGCACTCTCCCTGTGGTTTTCAATGCTGTGGATGAGGAGGCGGGCAGGGCATTTCTCAGTCGCAGGATCACTTTTCCCGGAATCGCTAGACTTATTGAAAGGGTAATGGGGCAGCACCGGGTTATTCCTGACCCCTGCTTGGAGGAGATTTTGGAAACGGACGAATGGGCAAGGGAAAAAACTCGAGAGTTGGTGGGAAA
>CAYYHL010000156.1:0-4571 GCA_964471775.1 uncultured Clostridia bacterium | reverse complement strand
CAAACGTCATGGACCTTTTCGAGATCTCATCGAATAACATCTACAATCTGGATGACACCAGCCTCCTCATGAATGTTAAGATAGATTATGCGGGGATGCGAGACTTTTCCGTTTATGTTTTGGGGAATTTTTTTTGGGGGGACGCGGACAGCGAGTTCGGTATGTTTTATCAAAGCCGTACCTTCAGCGCAGGAGTGGAGTATTTCTTCTAAACTGCTATGTAAATCTATCACCTTTTATAGGTAACTCTGAAGTCCGCCGTAATCTTCCTGATCAAAGATTCGACCAAATCCCCGTAGGCTTCTTCCGGATCACGTGCATCAAAAAAGGCTCTGTGCCCGGGGAACATCGTGATGTGAGCGACTGTTTTTTTGTCTTGCGCGGAACCCGTCCAGACCGTAGCGCCATACTCCGCTTCCAGTAACTTTGTCGTCATGAAAGCGTCAACTTCGGCTTTGACTCCAATGGATTTCACCAAAGACGAGACTTTAAGCTTTGGCTTGACGTTGGAAATCCGAAGATTACCATGAATGACGGCTCCTACATTGTACTTCTTTCCAATTGCCTGGACTGTTTCCGGACCCATTCTCTCTCGTTGGACGGAGCCAAGAACGCTGTCCTCGTCCCCAAGTTCTATGATGCTCACCTCTTGGTCTTCGGTAATGGCCTCCAGGAACTTCTGAGTTATAAATTCATCGAGGTTTCCCTCAGCGTTCGAGTTAAGACTAATAATTCCTACTCTCCCATACTCTTTCAAGTCTATCTTGGGTGGAACCTCCACTCTGGGAACGCATCCTGAAAGTGATAACAAGAGAGCTATGCCACCCAAAAGTAACCACATTTGTCGAGTCATGAAATTCACCCCTTTCGATTTGCCACCATAGGGTATTACTTCTTTTCTTCCTTCCTCGCTTTCTTCACAAATCCCTTGATCACGCCACCAACGATCCAGCACACCAAGGCAGCGAAAATAGAAGGGTTGCTTGGGAGTAAGTCAAAGGCTGGGCCTGCCAATATCAAAATGAGTCCAAGTGCTCCTAGAACTGCTGCTATAATGGTTGCAGTTTGCGTGTTCATTTTCACTCACCTCCTCTCACCCTGTTTTCTGTCCTAAACTCTTTCCTAAGAGAAAATGCACTCCTCGCGAACTTCAAGGAATGGTGAGGGCATCTGGAGGGCCAGGCTCTATCTGGAAAAAAACTGAAAGCGATAGGACATCAGCAGAAGTTAGATCGTAGAGCCTACCTGGTATCCTTCTTGGATGGCCTCGTAGAGTTTTCTTGCTTCAACGCAGTCCCCCACACAGTAAACCTCAGTATCAGGCAGCTTTTTGGAAAAGATATCTTTCAAGCTATCTTTAGGCTCGAATCCGGTAGCAAGAACCACGTTGTCTGCGGGGATAAACTCTTCTATTCCATCCCTCTTTCTTACAACTGCCCCCTGTTCCTTCACTTCTCTTATCTCTCTTTTTCCCAGAATCTCCACTCCCTGTTTCTGCATATTCCGGATTAGTGTACAGCGGTTGGTAGGATGCTCATCCTCCAGGATCTCATCTTCACTTAGAATATCTATCAGGTTTACTGACTTCGCCTGAGAAGCCAGGTACCAGCTAGTCTCACATCCTATGAGTCCTGCACCCACCACCAGGATGTTTTTTCCCATCTCAAGATTCTGGTTCTCGAAAACATCCAGCACGGTGAATACATTTTTCCTGTCTTTACCCGGTATATCCGGAATGAGGGGTTCTGCTCCCACTGCCACAACAACAACCTCGGGATTCTCTTTCAAAAGATCATCCAAGCTGCTTATTCTTTTGCCCAGCTTAACCTCAACAGAACTTTTCTCCAGAGTTTTCTCATACCAGGAAAGGAGCTTACCTATCTCCGGTTTGAACTTTGGAATAGAGGCGTATACCATTTTGCCTCCGACTTTCTTCTTTTCCTCGAAAAGTGCTACCTTGTGGCCTCTCTCTGATGCTACTAAGGCTGCCTGCATACCGCAAGGACCTGCTCCTAGGACCACAACCTTCTTTGTGGGTGAGGCTTTCTTTATCTCAAGATTGCGCTCTTCTCCTACAATAGGGTTAACAGTACATTTTAGACGTTTCTTTGCAAACAGTCTTTTGTGACAGGCGTTACACTTTATGCAGTATCTTATCTCATCTCCCTTCTTTGCCCTGGCCGCCCAGTCAGCATCGGCAATGAGAGTTCGTCCAAGGGCAACAAGGTCTGCCTTTTTCTCTTCAAGTATTCTTTCAGCGTATTCAGGAGCGGTTATTCCACCTGATGCAATTACGGGGATATCCACGGCTTTTTTGACATTTTCAGCGAGCTTCACCATAACCCCTTGAGGAGAGTAAAGAGAGGGAACCGCCGGGAAGCTACACTCGTCCAAAAGCCCGGGGGTCGTAGATGAGATAGCAGCAACATGGAGGTAGTGACAACCTTCTTCTTCCATCCGTCTTGCTATTTTCCGTGCCAGCTCATCATTAAGGGTCACTCCTGTCTCAAAGTGCTCATGAGCGCTGAATTTGAATCCAACTACGAAATCCTCCCCACACTGGCTCTTTATACCTCTTACTATTTCAGAGGGAAACCTCATTCTCCTCTCAAAATCTCCTCCCCACTCATCCTCCCTCCTGTTAGCGTAGGGAGAAATGAACTCTCCGATAAGATAGCAGTACGCACCATGGACTTCTACTCCATCAAACCCTGCCTCCTCGACTCTTCTTGCTGCCCGCAAGAATTCTTCTATCAGACCTTCAATTTCTTCTGGGGTTAGCTCTCTCGGGGACTCCGCATAAAGGGAACTCTTGATGCTGGAGGGAGCAACAGGTCTTGTCCCGGTGACCCCTCTCGCGGCTTGCCCCCCCGGGTGACCTATCTGCACAAGGAATCTTGCTCCATACGACTGCACTCTCTCAGAGAGCCTGTTCATACTGGGAATAAACCTGTCAGAGAAGATGCCCAGAGTAGATATCCTCTGTTCTTCATTTATTATGGTGATGGGGGAGAGAATAAGGCCTACCTCACCTTTTGCCCGAGCCTCAAAGTAGGAGATTAAGGCTTCAGTAACGCTACCATCAACATTCTCAAAGTTAGCTCCCATGGGAGCCATAACTATTCTGTTTTTCACCTGAATCTTGCCAATTCTAATGGGAGAGAATAGCTTCTCTAACTTCATCGGCTCCTCCTGAATTATGACTTTGTGTCCTCAAGATTTCTTTGTGAGTGTCTTCTAACTGATGCATGCCCAATATACGCTTTTCGCCACCTTCGATTAGGACCCGCTGCAATTTCAGTGAATTAGCACTTCCGTGAGTTGTTCTACTGATGTTTCCTCTTTCTTAACATCTTCCACTAATTTCCCTTTTCTCATAATCAAGAATCTTTCTACAACAGAGTATACGTGATGAAGATTATGGGTGATGAAGATTACCGAAACATTCTCTTGTCTTAGTTGCCCTATGAAGTCTAATACCGTCTGGGCCTCCTTGACCGACAGGGCTCTGGTGGGCTCATCGAGAATCACGAGTTTGGCCTCAAAATACATGGCTCTCGCTATTGCCACACCCTGTTTTTCTCCCCCGGAGAGGTATCTCACGATAACGTCCGGTGATTTAATGGAAAGACCCATCTGATGCAATACCCCCATGCACTCATGCATTTTCTTCTTGTGAAGAAAACCCGCACGTTTGACCGGCTCCCTTCCCATAAACATGTTTCTCGCCACGCTCATTAGGTCCACCAGTGCTTGTTCTTGATAAACCGTCTCGATCCCTAGCGCTCTAGCATCTGCAGGGAAATTTATTTTTACTTTTTTTCCTTCAATAAATACTTCCCCTTTATCGGGACGATGATATCCAGATAGGACTTTTATCAGAGTTGATTTGCCGGCACCATTATCACCTATCAATCCCACACTTTCGCCTCTTCCAATCGTAAAACTTACCCCGTTTACCGCATGGACTTTGGCGAACCATTTATGGATCTGTTTTGCCTCTAATAGCGGTGCCTCTTTCACGATGATCCTCTCCTTTTTTCTATGGGCCAATTTACAACTGCAACCATAATAATGAGTATGCCTAAAATTGCTCGAAACCAATATCCGGGAACTCGGGACACGATAAGACCATACTCTAGGAAGGTAATAACTAACACCCCTATAAGAGCTCCTATGGTGGTACCCACACCTCCAAAAAGGGAAGTCCCTCCAACTACTGCAGCTGCGATAGCCATTAGCTCCATCCCCGTTCCCTGTTGGACATAGAATCCTCGGACTCGGGAGGCCCGCAGGACCCCCGCAAAGGCGGAAAGAACTCCTACCAACATGAAGCAGATTACCTTCGTCCTGTTTGTGTTTACACCCATAGCTTTTGCCGCTTCCACATTACCGCCCGTGGCGTATACATGGTTACCGAATCTGTGGTGATTGAGAATTAGTGCAGAAACCACGGCGATGAGTACGAACCACAAGAATTGTACCGGAATTCCTGCAAGATCTCCGGTAAAAAGATTATGAAAAGCAGGGTGTGTTTGTCTCACCGGGTACCTTAGTGTAGATCCTGCCGT
>CAYYHL010000155.1:0-4574 GCA_964471775.1 uncultured Clostridia bacterium | reverse complement strand
CTCCCCACTCAACGCACAAAGAACCCATTTCTGCTGGCATCTGAGCCAGGATGAGGTCTACTTCACCCTTTTTCAAACCTTCAATAAGAGTCAGAGTAGCATCCCAGGTGGCGATCTTGACTGCTCCTACCAGGCCAGCAGCGGCTACAGCTTGATATGCTCCTTGGGCGCTAAACACGTTTACTCCAAAAACCCCAACAATGTCGGGATCTTTTTGGAGGGCCGCGCTAACCTGAGCAGCAGCTGTCTCCTGGAGATCCAGACAGTATTCCACCCCAACCAGCTCCATGTCGGGGAATATTTTCAGGCCTGCCCTGAATCCATTTTCCCGACCCATAACACTGGAGACATCAGGATTGGTGTTTTCCAAGAACACTTTTCCCTTTCCATCAAGCAGCAGAGCCAGACCGCCCGCAACCACTTGACCTCCCAGGAAATTGTCGGTACCGATGTAGGACAAGGGGAAACTGTAGTTGCTGGGTTTAGAGTAGTCACCGTCTCCAAGGTAAGTGTCAACAGTGATAACCGGGATTCCGCTATCATGAATTTCTTTCAAAACAGGAATCAACGCTTCTGTGGATGTAGGAGCAGTGAAGAGTAAGTCGATATCCCCCCGAGCGACCAGAGCCTTCAGAATAGGTACTTGAAACTCCGGCCCCCAGGCTTTGGGAAACTCCCCTACGATTAACTCAACGCCCAATTCCTCTGCCTTTGCCTTAGCTCCCTTCTCCATAGTGAAGTAGAAAGGATCTGCAATACCGGGCATAAAGGCAAACTTCAGTTTTTGGGCGCTAACACCCGCAGCAAACGATAAAACCAAACAAACACACAGCAATCCGACAATAACTCTCTTCATCTTCTTCCCCCTGGTTTGATGTGCTTGACAAAGCTCTTCCTCACGTCCCTCGCATAATGGAACCTAACCTAGGGTCGTAGCCTCTCAACTAGCTCTCATCACCTCCTCGTTTGGTTTTCGACCCATGTCTTATGATGTAAGGCCTCGGAGCAGTCCCCCTAATCCGCGTGCTCTTCGCTAGCTTATGAAAGGAAGAATGACCTCCACTTCCCTAGAGGAACTCTCGCTAACCTTTCCTGGAATATTGTCCCTCTTGCCTTTCTAGCTCTTTAGACAGACAAGGCACTACTGACAGTAGTCTGTACAATCAATTGCTAGCTGCGAAGCTATAAGCCTCCTGCCCCAAGGGCTAGAATCATACGGGAGAACAAAGTCTTTTCTGCTGAGCTACCGATGGTGATGAGGTCTTCGTAGTCGGAGTGCTTGTGCTGGGATCAAGGCAGCCAACGTCAACGTCTCTTCTTCTTGGCAATTGATGTGTCGGCAGATTGTCATCGGGTTAGGAAACACTGATAAAGAGCATTTCTTCCTGAGTGCACAGACCAGATAACCGTCATAAAGGGTCGAGAATCATTTCCTATCGGCTGTATCATGATCGTGTAAAATGTCTACCATAATCTTCTAGAATGTCAAATTCCGCTAGTTACAAATATTCACCTTAAAGACCAATTCGTAAACCTCCACCCTCTTTTTTTCACTCTCATACCTGTCAATATCCTTGGGCGCATCCATCTTTCCTCGGATCCGAACCGGCTATAAGAGTCTCTGTATGAGGGTCCATGACGATGACCTGGCCTCCTCCAAATTCACTGTGTTCCCCACGAACTATACTGTGACCTCTTCTTGTTAATCCATCTTCTACTTCCTCAGATATGCCTTCTTCCAGACCTACTTTATTGCCTTCATAGAATCTGAATCTAGGAGCATCTAAAGCCGACTGAGGAGACATGGAATGATCCATGAGACTACAGAGAACCTGGAGTTGACCCTGCGGCTGCATCATGCCTCCCATGACTCCAAAGCTTATAAAGGGTCTGTCCTCAAAGAATGCCATAGCTGGTATGATAGTGTGATATGGCCTCTTATGGGGTTCAAGACAATTAGGATGCGATTCATCCAGGATGAAATTGCGTCCTCTGTTCTGCAAAACTATGCCCGTACCTTCAACAGTGACTCCAGAGCCAAACATGCTTCCCAGACTATTCACGAAGGAAACTACATTTCTTTCCTCGTCCACCACGGTAAGATACACGGTGTCTGCGGAGAATTTCCCATGAGCTGGCGCTTCTAGAGCCTGGCCTTGAATAAGTCTTCTTCTTTCTTCGGCGTAGCCCTTAGATAACAAGTGCTCAAGAGGAACAGAATGGAAGTCAGGGTCAGAAACATAATACAAACCATCGGCAAAGGCCAATTTCGTGGCTTCAATCAAAAGGTGAAGGTACTCCTCAGAGTTGTGTTCTAGTTTATCTATGGCGAATCCTTCAACCATGTTTAGAGCTTCCAGGGCTATCATTCCCTGCCCGTTTGGGGGGCACTCGTAAATGCGATAGTCCCTGTAGAGTGTAGAAATTGGCTCGACCCATTTTGACTGGTAGGCTGCAAAATCCTCCTCTTCTAGGAGCCCGCCTCTCCTCTTTGATTCAGCTACGATGGCTCTGGCGATTTTCCCTTTGTAGAATGAATCCTTTCCTCCTTCTCCAATTTCCCGAAGGGTGCGGGCAAGATCCCTCTGCCGGAAGATTTGTCCTGGGCTGGGAGCCCTACCGTCAATCAAATATACTGTAGAGCCACATCTTCTCAGCTTCTCAACCTCGCTTTCCCAGTCCTTACTGACAACTTCAGAGACAGGAAAGCCATCTTCAGCATAATGGATAGCTGGCCGCAGGATTTTGGAAAGAGGCATGATCCCAAGATTCTCAACCAGACTCACCCAGCCGTGAACTGCCCCGGGAACTGTCACCGAAAGAATACCCTCCTCAGGCATCCTGTCATAGCCTCTTCTCTTGTACTCATCAAGACTGGCCTTCATAGGAGATGAGCCGCTTGCATTTAGGCAGTGAAGCTTGTCCGAGCGCCTCATATATACCAACGCAAAAACATCCCCTCCTACACCGGTCATCATAGGCTCCAGCACATTTAAGGTCGCGGCAGCGGCTACCGCAGCATCTACGGCATTCCCTCCACCTTTCAAGATCTCAATTCCCACCTCACTCGCTAATGAATGGCTGGTTGCCACACTACCGCTGCGACTAAAGACGTTAGAGCGGCGCGAAGAATATCTCTTTTGATATTTGAAGTCCATATGCAATCCCTGTGCTAGCCCGCCGGCATTGAGAGGTAGACTTCAGAGTCCGGCTTTTGATAATGGAGTTTTGGAAGGCAATTTGGGTGAACAAAGAACGGGGTGGTGTAGAGGAAATAGTGGGAATTCCTTTTGAATCGCTATTCTTCACCTCCCCGGTTTTTTATGACATCTCGTAGCTTGGCTGCTTTCTCAAAATCTTCTCTCTTCACCGCGTCTTCCAGCTCCAGCTTTAACCTATCCAATTCGGTGACAGGCTTCTTCTTGCGGATTTCCTCACCTAATTCTCTCAGACTCGCTATTTCTTCGCTTTTTTCGGAGGACTCAGACTGGCCCCTATTGTTGAAAAAGTCATCTATCCTCTGGATTCCCCTCTTTACCTCCGTTAAAGCCTTATTGTGTTTCTTCTTCTCCAGCTCGATCAAAGCTTTGGCCTTGCCATTCATCATTATTATGTAGGGGACATACATGGTGAAGATGCGTCTGTACTCTTCGTCAACGGCGTAGCTCTCACCCAGGTTATGGGCCTTCAGGTTCCGCTCGGTATCCCTTACCACCTCCCCATAATCCTTCATGGAAAAAAGACTAAGATATCTCTGGTAATATTGCAGAGCTTCCCGATAAAGATCCTCGCACTCATCCTTATTTAGCTTGAAACCCTTGGTAGACCCATGCTTCGCCCTGTATTCTTCCAATCTTGAAAGATGATAGTCCAAGAGAGATGCTTTTCCGTAGGGTCTCTCACCATCGGGTCTACCCTCGGTTTCCATCTGAAGAAGGCCCAGCTCTACCCTCATCTGAATTTTCTCTTTCCCGTCCTCACCTCTTATCTTTCTGGCTGAAGTCTGGCCGGGCTGATATTCCCAATCCCTGATAATCTCACTAATATCTTCGCTATTATTCATGTTGTTTCCTCATCTTCAGGCGCATCTCTTAGAATTTTGCTTCATTAGTCCCTGATTCTTCTTCAGGAGCCTTTCCTGTGCCTCGAGGCTCACCCGTCAATGACCCACTTTCCTTGGTCTACCGGCACAGGTTATTATGGCAGATTAGTTTTTTGAGTCAAATCTTGGTAGGCTCCCTTTTCGGCTCTCCTGTGAGTACAAAAGTTGCCTCTCTTCCTCACAGGTAGCCTTGCATTCGAAGAACACTAACTTCGTTATGATTCAGTCCAAGCTAAGAGGAAAAAGTTGACGAAAGTAGATTCTCAGACATACTACCAGGGACCAGCGCTATTTATGCGGAGAACCTACAAATAAATGAAGTAAAGGCGCTCCTGCCACAGTCTCTTGAAGAAGGAGGAAAGCCAAGGGGAAAGATAAGGAATGGGAGAGATAAGGAAAAATCCTATCACCGGAAGCTGGGTAATCATCTCCAGTGAGAGGGGAAGAAGACCGAGAGACTTTGTCCGTGAGG
>CAYYHL010000154.1:0-4625 GCA_964471775.1 uncultured Clostridia bacterium | reverse complement strand
AGGTCCACCGTGGCAGTTTATCTCCACGATATCTTCACGGGTGTAGGTCCTTGGTGAGCGCATAAGGGTAAGAAGGACCTCATCCACCACCTCCTTTTTTTCTGGGTTCACTATCCAACCATAGTGGGTTCTGAAGGTAGAAGACCAGTTAACTCTGGAGCCGTTGGAGGGGCGAAAAATCCTCTTGGCAATGGAAAAGGATTTTCTTCCACTTATTCTCACAATGCCGATGCCGGATTGGCCAAGGGGGGTGGCGAGAGCGACAATAGTGTCCTCTTGGTCCATTTCATCCCTTTACCTGAACTATGGCTCTCTTTCTGGCAATGAGAAGATTTTGAAGGAGGGATATGAGGGTGGAAGTGAACCAGTATAGCATGACTCCCGAGGGAAGAGACCAGAGGATGACGATTATGAAGATAGGGAAGAACTGCATCATCTTGGCCATTCCCTCTTGCTGTCCTCCTGCGGGGCGCCCTTTTTGTGATACTCTTTGTTGAAGGAACATAAGTACACCCAAAGCTAGGAGAAGAGGAATGTTGGGTTTTCCCAGATCCTTTATCCAGAGGAAGGAAGGATTCTCAGAGAAGTTAAAGTCAAGAAGGGAGCGGTATAGAACGATGATGACGGGGAAGGGGAGCAGCATGGGGAGACACCCACCCATAGGGTTAATCTTGTTCTTTTTGTACACTTTCATTATCTCCACCTGCATAGCTCTCGGATCTCCCTTGAACTTCTTTTGTACCGCTTGAATCTCTGGCTGAATCAGACTCATCTTTTGCATGGACTCATATTGTTTGAAAGTCAAGGGGAGCATGATTCCCTGGATGATGAGGGTGAGAAGAATAATGGCCAGGCCATAGCTTCCAGTGTGCTCATAAAAGAAAATGAGACCTCTTTGCAGTCCCACCGAGAGATGACCAAAAACCGCCCAAAAACCCTCCAATTTCATGGCATCTGTCAGGTGGTAGTCCTCCCCCGTTATTTGCTGTATTTGGTTGTTTACCAGTCTAAGTCCTGAATAACTCTGAGGTCCACCGTAGACAATCCATTGGCTCTTCTTCTGACTGTCTTTGAATCCCCAAAGAGTGCTCTCGAATACTCCTCCCCGGGGAGGCCTCAAGGAGGCCAGAATAATAAGGTACTTCTTGGCCCGAATTCCCATCCATCTTATCTCTCTGCCATAGCTCCTTCTAACCCCCTCTTTGAACTCCTGCTGAAGGATGGCACCAGAGGAGAAAGCTAATTGCTCTCCCCCTTCACCTTCCCTTCCAGTGGCCTTTTGCCAGAGAAGATAGTACTCACCTCCCAAGGGAAGGTTATTTATCTGCAGGGTGACCAGCCCCTGATTACCCGAGAGAGGAATTTCCAAGCTCTTAACCACCTCCAGGCCTTCTTCGTTTCGCCAATTGAAGGTGACTCTTTTGGCCTCTTCTTCAAGCCTCGGTTGGAAAACAATTTTGTTCAAATCTATCATTCTTCTATCGGGGAGCGACAACTTCAGGTCCAAGGTGGGAGCCCCTTCCTTTATCAGCTCTTTTTTGGATTTCTTCTCATACCAGGACTTGATTCTTCCTCCTTGAGAAGTCAACACTATTTTCAGCTGGTTGTTTTCCAGGACGAACTCTTGAGCTGGTTTCACTGGAGGCAGCTCTTCCTCTACTGGTATCTCTCCTATCCCCGGTACCTCACTTACCTCGGGGGGTTTCTCCTCCTCCACGGTGGGGCCGGTTTCCTGCACCTGGGGAGGGACGATCTGACGATTCAGTACAAAAATATTGTAGAATACGAGTATCGCCACTGAGAGAACGATTGCCACAATAAGGTTTTTTTCCATCTGGATACACTCCCCACTATCTTACAGGATCGTAGCCCCCCGGATGAAAGGAATGACAGCGAAGTATTCGTCTCATTCCTAGCCAGACGCCTTGAGCTAAGCCATATTCTTCGATGGCTTGAAGAGAGTATTCTGAGCAACTGGGGTAAAATCGACAGGAAGGAGGAAGGGACGGGGAAATGCAGCGCTGATAGAATATCACCATCCCTATCCCTAATTTGTCAATAACTCTTGACTTCTTGATTCTTCCTTTTACTAGTTGAGAAGATTTCATCTTGATGCTCTTACACCTTCCATCCTAAAGGTTGCTTATTTATTATAGCTTACTCTATCCTGTCTTGTCAAGAAAAGCTCCGTGCCAAGCAGGATGGGATTCCCCCAAAGACCATTATGCAACCGAGATTAAGGACAGGTAGGAATAGCTCTGAGGCATGTCGAGCCAGCCATGGGAAGAACCTTCAGGTGTTTCTTGACAACTGCCAGCGCTTGTATTACCCTTAGTTATGGGAATCCCGACAGAATTGCACTGACCAAAGACAGAGTAGAAGTTTCCGGCTAATTTAGAATATGAGAATTCCAAAAGTCAGAATGCTAAAGGGGTCTTCCTCTTAAGCATTTTGTAAACAGACAGAGCGTGAAGAAAAAAGTTCATCTAGGCATCTTTGGACTTGGCACTGTGGGCACAGGAGTAGTGGAACTTCTGCAGAAAAGGAAGCAGATGGTGGGAGACTGCCAGGTCGTCTTGGAGAAGGTAGCGGTGAGACGGAAAAGGAAAAAAAGAGCTTTTTTCCTACCTTCCAGTCTCTTAACCACTAATCCTGAGGATATCCTGCGAGATCCTAAGATCGATACAGTGATTGAGGTCATGGGAGGAGTAAATCCTGCCAGAGAGATCATCCTGGAAGCGCTTAGAAGAAGAAAGAATGTGGTCACCGCCAACAAGGCTCTTTTGGCCAGAGCGGGCAGTGAAATCTTCAAAGAGGCTATGGAAAATGACTGCTACCTGGGAGTAAGGGCTTCCAATATTGCCAGTTATCGCCTCATAGAGAGTCTAAGTTTTTCCCCATCCAGAATTAGCAAACTCGTCGGAGTGTTTAATGGGACCTGTAATTATATTCTAACCGAGATGGAGAGAAAAGAGGAGGATTTTTCTACTGTTCTGGGAAGGGCACAGAAAATGGGTTACACAGAAAGAGACCCCTCCGACGATGTCGATGGCTATGACACGGCCCATAAACTGATAGTTCTCTTAGGGCTGTCATTGGGGTATTATCCTGCCCTGGGCTCCATTCTTGTTGAGGGAATCAGGAACATTTCCCCCCTGGACGTTATTTTCGCCAGAGAGTTGGGTTACCGCATAAAGCTTCTGGCCATTGCCAGAACTCAAGGCAATGATCTGGAGGCACGGGTTCATCCGGCTCTCCTTCCCAGAGACAGGGGTCTGGCGAGACTGGAGGGAATAGAAAACGGAATTGAACTCAGGGATGAGGTAGGATTGGAGATCGGAATGCAAGCGCCAGGAGCAGGTAAGTATCCTACGGCAACTGCCATATTGGAGGACCTTATATGTGTTGCCAAGGGGAGGAAATTAGCCTTCCCCTCGGACAAAAAAAAGCTTTCCTTGAGGGGAATGGGAGGAATAGCGACTCAGTACTATCTGAGGCTTAGCGCCCTGGACGAAGCGGGGGTTTTGGGCAAAATCTCATGTGTTCTGGGAGAACACGGCATCAGCATTAAGTCTGTTCTACAGAAAGGAAGGGATGAGGAAAAAAGAAAATCCGTTCCTGTAATTATGCTTACCCATGAGGCAAGGGAGGAGAATCTGCAGAAGGCCCTCAAAAGGATAGAGGAGTTGCCGGTAGTTAAAGAAAAGCCTGTCCTAATGAGGGTGGAGGAGGGAATCTTTTGAGAGATGCTCTCGGAGCCAGGTCAAAGTAACCAAAACATAAGGAGGACAATAGAGATGACTATAGTAACTATGAGAGAGCTGCTGGAAGCAGGAGCTCATTTTGGTCACCGAAAGAGCGCTTGGAATCCTAAAATGAAGCCTTATATCTACATTCAGCGAAATCAAATGCATATTCTGGACCTCAGTACAACAGTCAGAAAGATGGACGAAGCCTATCGTTTCGTGAAGAATCTGACTATGAATGGGGGACAAATCTTGCTTGTTGGAACTAAGCAGCAGGCCAAAAAATGTATTGAGACCGAGGCAAAAAGATGCGGCGCGGTCTATATTAATAGCCGGTGGCTCGGTGGATTTCTCACCAACTTTTCTACCATGAAAAGCTTGCTTGAGAAACTGCGCGAACTCGAACTGGAGGAAAACCAAGGTGTATGGGAGGCTCTTCCCAAAAAAGAAGAAATGCATCTGCGCAGACAGTTGGAGAAACTGAGGCGTAATCTCAAAGGAACTAAGGATTTGAACAGCCTTCCCCAGGCTATCTTTGTTGCGGACATAAAGGTGGAGGAAATAGCTGTAGCAGAGGCAAGAAAACTGGGTATCCCGGTTGTGGCCATTGTAGATTCTAACTGTGATCCTGATCCCGTGGACTACCTGATACCTGCCAACGATGATGCCATAAAGAGCATTACTCTCATTGTTGGCAAGATCGCTGATGCTGCCCTTGAAGGAAGGCAACTTTGGGAAAAGAAGAAGGCGGAAGCGGAAGAAAAAGAGCAGGAAACTAAAGCGGAAGAGCTCGTCGAAGAAATCAAAGAAAAAGAAAAAGTCAAAGAAAAAGTCAAAGAAAAAGTCAAAGAAGAAGTCAAAGAAGAAGTCAAAGAAGAA
>CAYYHL010000153.1:0-4626 GCA_964471775.1 uncultured Clostridia bacterium | reverse complement strand
CTATGGACTCTTACTACTTGTAGTAACCACCTCTCAGCATGGTCTCCAGTGCCCAGGTCTGCAGTCCCGCGAGAATCTGATCAATGGGTTTCATTTTAGCTATTGCCTCTGATGTGGCGGTTCCTATTCTATCCGAATACTCATTGAGTTCAGGGATGTAGGGGAAATAGAAAGGTTCTGCCTCTAAGATGGACTCCTCGTTGAGTTTGATCTCTTCCATTCCATATTTTTTGACCAGAACATCGCTATACAAAACCGATTTCATGGTGACGTTGGGCCACTGGGTTCTCTCTGCGAAGGCCTGCATGGATTCTTTCCCCATGAGGAAAGTAAGCACTTTCCATGCTTCCTCTTTATGTTTTGAGTCTCTATTGACTCCTAAAGAGAAGGTCCAGAAGCTCTGTATTTGCTTTCCACCAGGTCCTGTGGGAATTTTCGCAAATCTGGTGAACTTCTTGACATTTTCATCTTCAGTAACCCCAAGGGCTGCATAGGCATTGATAGCTGAAGGCATAAGTATTACCGCTTTACCCATGGCATAGATGTTCATCATATCTACCCAGGTATGGGTGGAAATTCCCGGAGGACCGTACTCCTGACAGATTTCAACGAAGGCGCGGAACCCAGGAGCAAAATCCCCAGTGAAAATGGGCATGGCCTTCTTCTTTCTGATCTGATCTGGAGTCGTTGCTCCTCCCTCAAACCAAGCGGGATACCCCGCCCAAGCATAAACAAACCCCGCCAGATCTAAAGTAGGTTCCTCACCGGGTGCACCACGCATGGTTACGGGATAAACATCGGTTATTCCGTCTCCACGCAGGCCTGACTTCAGCGCCTCCAGCACCTCGTAGAGTTCATCCGCATCTTTTGGGGGAGTGAGTCCATATTTATCGAATATGTCCTTCCTATACATTACACCTGCACCGAAGGAATAGTATGGTAGTGCATAGAGTGTTCCTTCAACCCGGTTGGCGTCTAAGTATGCGGGAAAGAAGTCTTTGGGATCAAAGTATTCAGTGGGATACTCTTCAAGGTATTTGTCCAGAGGCTCCAGAAAACCACCATACCCGTAAGTCTGCACACCACCGTCGGTTCCAACCAGCACCAAATCGTAGCGCCCGGTCGCCGCAGCAAGATCGGCCGCTACCTTCTGCCTAATGGCAGTTTCGTCTCCCCATTCAATCCTGACATCCACTCCTTCCTTTTCCTCAAACTGCTTTAGCCTCTCTGTTTCGTCTACTCCGCTGGTGCCAAAGAGCTCCGGCCAGGCAAAACCCTGCGCAAAACAGAGGACTCTAATTTCCGTCTTAGCTGATGCAGCCGGTAGGCTGACAAGTGAGACCAGCAAGGCGAGAGTCACTGCCAGGCCGATGACTTTCAAAAGGTTCTTGCTCATCTTACCCTCCTTTATCTTCCGTCGTCATTTCCCTGCCAAATCTAACTTCTTTCTATGTATCCATCACCCCCTTTCTGACCCACAAGCGTTGACTGCGGCGGTCTATAGGAACTGCGTCCTCTAACAGTCATCCATTCCAGAGGGTCCAGCCACATCTATGTGGCCAATAAGAAACGAACTCGAACCTCCCCGTAAAGAAAGACCGACCAACTCTATTTCATCCTCTTGGCCCAGACACTTCACCGCACTATTGTCCACTTTATTCAGATGCTATTTGCTATAAGAGCCGCTTCCTGAATAGCGTTAATTATTCTTCGGGGCTGAGCGCAATCACCCACACAATAAACCGCGTTGAACCTATCCTTTGACTCCTCATACAGTTCTTTCTTACTGACAAAACCGGTAGCCAGGATTATGTTATCAGCCTCTATGAACCGCGACTTACCTTTGTCTTTCTTAATAAAGAGCCCTTCCCCAGTCATCCTCTGTATGGAGCATCCAGTAACAGTCTTGACACTAGCTTCCCTGAGTTTTCTTATCAGGCCCCGCTTCATCGAAACATCGTACTGGTCCAGCAAAATTTCGTCCAACGCCTCTACTATCGTTACATCTTTGCCAGGCTCTGTCAAAAGAATAGCGACTTCACAGCCAATGCTTCCTCCTCCCACAACCACAAACTTGTCACCTTTAAGGTGAGCTTTGCCAGTAAGCACATCAAGGCATGAGAAAACGCTCCCACTACTAACCCCAGGAATGTCTGGCAGGATCGGCTCAGCTCCTGTAGCAAGAATGAGAACCGGGGGATTAAGTCCCTCAATCGTCTCTAAAGAGGCTTCCTGGCTAAGCAAAACTTCAATGTTCGGGTGCTCCATCTTCCTCAAATAGTAATCAATTAGATTGTTTAGATCTTTCTTGAAAGAGGGAAAGGACGCAGGCAAGAGTTTACCCCCCAACTCTCCTTCTTTTTCTACCAGGATGACTTCATGACCCTTGAGAGCAGAGACTCTTGCTGCTTCCATACCTGCGGGGCCTCCTCCTACGACTACCACCCGCTTTTTTTCTTTGCTTTGGGTAAAAACAAACCGCCTTTCACGGCCCACTCGAGGATTTATAGAACATCTTAATTCCCTTAAATTGCCGGTTCTGTAGGAACATTCGTTGCAACGGATACACCTCAGGATTTCTTCTTCTCGACCAGATCTAGCCTTGTCAGAAAAATGAGGATCGGCTATTAAAGCTCGTCCCAGGGCAACAAGATCTGCTTTTTCTTGGGATATTATCTGTTCTGCCATATCCGGATCAGTTATAGAACCCACTGTAATTACAGGAACTCGAGCTTCTCTTTTTATCGCTTCCGCCAGGTAAACATTGTAACCTTTAGAAAAATACATGGGCTGACAGGCATTCTCCCCTGTCTCACCAATGCCTGCCGATACGTGGAGATAGTCAACACCATTTTTTTCCAGAATCTTTGCCGCCTCTTTGGCTTTGGCCAGAGTCATTCCTCTACCTTTAAGTCTTTCCTCCTTGAACTCCAAATAATCAGTCCCGTTGATCCTGAATCCAACCGGATAATCCTCACCCACATACTCCCTTGTTCTCCCAAGAACCCTTAAGGGAAAGCGCATCCTTCCAGAAGTATCTCCTCCGTATTCATCGGTACGCCTGTTTGTATAATCAGACATAAACTGATTGATTAGATATCCATGAGCACCGTGGATTTCCACTCCATCGAAACCAGCCTGCTTAGCTCTTTTGGCGGCAAGACCGAACATCTCGATGATTTCCTCAATTTCCTCACGCCTCAGCTCTCTCGTGACTTCCGCTCCTTCCTCGTCAACCATAGGGGAAGGTCCAACGGGTATCCCTCCTATGATATTCTTATCAGTTTGTCTGCCAGCATGACATAGCTGTAGGAGGATCCTAGTGCCGTAGGGCCTTGTAGTCTCTACCAGAGCATTGAGTCCCGGAACCATCGCATCCGAGTGAGAGCCCAATTGATTAACACTTGCTTTACTAAACTTGCCATCTATAAAGGTGTAACCGGTAATGATCATACCCACTCCACCTTTTGCCCTTTCCTCAAGAAAATCTATCAACTCCTCTGTTACTGAGCCTTCGGGGGACGCAAACTGGGTACTCATCGGCGCCATGACTAATCTATTTTTCAAGACGAGATTCCTAATCTTAATAGGCTGAAATAAGTTCTTGTACCTCATTGTATGATCCCGTTACTCAAGTATGCCGAAGACTGAGTCCTTTAATAAGATAGCGGCGCGCAAAAATTGCCAGGATTAAGGGAGAGCTGAAGTTTTTCTGGAAACCAGAGCTGCTCTTTTGACTCATAGCCTTTTTTATTATATATACTTCTGTGGAGTTGTTAAGTTTGTGCGAGAAATTAAGAGAAGGAGAAAGAGTGACAATTGTAGAGCTCATGAAAAAACGCAGAAGTATTCGAAGATATAGAACTTTACCTATATCCAGGCAAGTGATAAATAGAATAGTAGAAGCAGCCAGCTACGCTCCTTCCGGGCTAAATCATCAGCCGTGGTTTTTTGTTGCCCTGAGCAACCCGGACTTAAAAGAAAGAATCCGTGAGAAGTGCGAGAGAGGCGAACGGAGATTCCACAAGCAGGTAAAGGGTAATTTCAAGGAATCCCTATCCTTTTTTGATCTCTCACCCGTTAAATCTTTTCTCACCGAAGCGCCATGTGTAATTGTGGCATTTGCCAAAAAGGATGAGCCTTATTGGAGGGAATCTGTGTGGATTTCTATCGGGTACGCGATATTAAAAATTGAGGAAGAAGGGCTTGCCTCCCTAACCTATACCCCTCCCGAGATGTCTTTTTTGAATGAGATGCTCAACGTATCGAAGAGCTATGAGGCAGTAGCTATCCTGCCAGTCGGATATGCAGATGAAGAAGTGGACTTGGGCAAGAGAAAACGCAAATCAACCCACCAATTGGTAAAATTCATTGACTGACTCCTCACCCTAAGCCTTGAGGAATAAGAAGGTCTGAGTAGTCTTGCGAGTGCTCAAGCAAAGCTTTCTTTATCGACTACACGGCGTGAGCCCGTTATTGTGCCTCAGCCACAAGACCCGCCAATCAGTAAGTCCATCCAGAACGTGATACACCGTAGCAAGTGCGGTGCGACCAAATCTGAGGATTGTTGAATTGTTATTCTTTGGTCTTCTCAGATGATTTTATGTTTACTGCACGGGGACCTCT
>CAYYHL010000152.1:0-4676 GCA_964471775.1 uncultured Clostridia bacterium | reverse complement strand
TGGCTCTTTCGTTTGATTGTGTCCCGCTTCTAATACACAAGCTCTCATCAGGCAGTAATGTCACTACTAACCCTGGTCGGTAATTCACTTGGGTAGTTTGTAGTCCGCTAATCGACAAACCGGCACCCCAGCCTCTTACTGCTTCCGGTTTCCGAGCCGAGAGCCACACAACTGAAAAAGGCGCTTTGCTAGTAGGAGTGATGTGATAACCTGTAATAGAAGTCACTATCAGTACTTTCCCGCCGCTTGGCCTTAACAGCCTATTTAAATCTTGTGACGTAACTTGCTCTGTCCCAATCGTTGCTAAACCGAAAGTTGTTACATAAGAGCTAGGAGAGACAGTTGCGAAAAATGATACGATATTCTCTGGTCGAACACTCTCATTGGCCTCACATCCGGTAGCCCCCCAGAGAGATAGAATAGCTACTATCAAAAGGCTACCAAACGTTGTAGTTGGTTTTCGTAAACGGTTTGGTGTTCTATTTATTGCCTTCATGGTTGTTTTTCCTCCTTTCTAAATAAGAAGTTTTTGTTAATTTATTACTTTGCCTCAGATCATGATATCACCTCCTTTGAGACTACCAAGCAAAATGTCGCCTAACCCCTAGATATCTCCTATATAATCGCGAGTTTTTCCCATATCTTGTATCTTATTCATAATCAGGGCTGCCTAAACCATAAAACTTTGTCGCGATGATAGGGAGAGACTCTTATCAAAAAGCAGTTTTGCTCAAAAAAACCCTCTACCCCACAACTGGCTTCAAAAAAAATCTCCTCGTACCCCGAAGATCGTCGGGCTGGTGACCTTCATCTCCCCGAATCGAACATAATACGAACCCACCCGAAGTAGTCATCAAAGGTCCTCTCATCAGTCTTTCCAAGGACCGGAAATCCCGTCGTAAAAGAGGACATAACTATGAAGGCCAGGGATGCTGAAGAACGATCCAGGGTCAGTCTCAATGTCTTCGCACGGGCACCGGTTTCTGGTTTGCAGAGCTAGGCCTGACGTAATACGAACCGCTGGTACTCTGTGATGACGAAGTTCTCTTTGTAAGGTCTCACCCCCATTTTTTGTCATTAGAGGTCAGCCGACTATTGGTAGCCAGGAAATATCGTCACTCAGTCTTATGCAACTCCCATTCTAGAGGTCCAACCGTGTATCCATCTGGGGTGCCTGTAGGGATAAGGTCATACGAAAGGGTCTTATGGCCTACCCAATCATCATCATCATGGATAACAAACTTGAATTCACCCCCGGCGCCGCCGTATGCACCCTGTACGCCTAGGATATAATCCATTTGCCCTCCTCCATCGTATTCCCGCCACTCAAACTTGATTCTCTCTGTGTCTTTTTGTGGGTTCCAGTGAATGACTACCTCCTCCTCATCGTACCATCCTGCTTCTTCAACTTCAGCGGATTTGGCTAGCCCGCGCTTATACGGCCTGTACCGGAAAGAGTCCTCGAATTCGTCTGTACTTCCCATCAGAACATAGATCTCAGCGGCTCCTCTAAACCATGGTTCCATGTCCTTTAGGTCCTTACTACTTCGTATCCTAAATCTTGGCAGATATACCGTATACCCATTCTTTGTCCCAATTTCAGTTTTCAAGGGTATCTGTTCAGAGCGACTCACAACCAAAGTGGGAATCTTGGGGGGTACTCGAGAATCGAGCCGACGAGGATTTCCATCCAAGTCATAAGCAATTATTTGCTGCTGCTCAGCTGCATCGCTGTCCCGCCACAGGTATGCAAGACCACCCTTGGCGAGGGGCACCACCAACTCGAAGTTACCCTTCTCACCAAAAGAGCTCTGAATAACTGCAGGGTTTCCGGCAACACCCTTGACTATTTCGAATGGCCCATCCCAGGTCCACGGTGCTTCATCCATCCGCCAGTACGAAACCAACCGGTCTCCTTCCCGGGCAACTACAAGAAATTCTCCCTCTGTGCCAAAGTTACTCTGAATTAGTGAAACAGCCTCCACGGTTCCACCACCAAAAGAGATCGGTTCGTGCCAAGGAGGATGAAGTTGCTTTTCATCTAACCAAAATGGGTCATAGGCCACCAACATGTCAATTTCCCCCTCCTTGGCTAGCCAGTGCTGCCGATGCTCATCCACAGGGAAGTACACGTTAAGATTGCTCTGTATTTTCTTGCTTAGAATCCCCACTTGATCACTCAGCTCTCCCTTTGTCATAATTCCTCTTAACTCTTCGTCGTGCACAGTATCAACAAATCCCCTCAGACTCACTATTCCTTCTGGGTCCTTGGACGTTTTGATTAGTCTGTGTAGCAGGTCACGATTGTTAGGATCTTGAAAACCTAAAGCCAGAACCATTGTAGTTGACTCAAGGCCAAGTTTTGCTTCTTCCTGTTCAGGCTGTTCGGTAAATGCTGCAAATTCTAGCAACTCGAGCGCCAATTCTTTATGTCTGCTCGCTCCAAATACTACCAATGACTCTGCCCAATGTGTAGAAGGTAGGGTAACTCCAAAAATTCTGTCCTTCCATCGGACAGGCACAACGCTAGTTTCTCTAAATCTTTTTTCATATCGAGTTAAGTCTTCCAAAAAACCACCTTCTGCGAGTTGACGGATCCACCTGTACGGGATTAGTGCGACGTCATACGTGAATGTACCAGTGCGAAGTCCGACATAAAATCTTTCCATGCCTTCTGGGGTTTCCGGATAACCTTCAATTTTGAGTTGGACGTCATATCTCTCTGTGAACTCAGGTGTCACTTCATTTATCCATCCCTCTCTAGCCCGTTGGCCAACCGCTACGGTCAATCTTTCAATATCTGTTACTGGAATGCCTACTTCTTTCACAGTGTTGTTCCCTTCGTCGCTTTCCCTGACCCTGTCCTCTGGATCGACCTCAATGTATAGAGGATGAAGACCAGGCGTTGTCGCCTTCCAGCTAGCCTTGACCTCTTCTTCTGTGTCAGGTTCCATACGGCGAACGATCTTCTTCGCAAACACCCGTTGATCAACCATGAAGATAACCAAGTTTTCCTCAGCTGATCCCTTCCCCACGTTCCTGATGAGCGCTCTTATCGTTACTTCTTCATCGGGAAGAGGATTTCTAGGGTCAAAATCCATCTTAACAATTGTGAGGTCAGGAAGTTCCTTAACGACTTCTTCCACAACCAGCAATCCGTGCCTCTCGTTATTTTTCTCATCATCCTCCTCAATACGGTTTTCCGGATCGACCATTACGGCTATGGGGTATTTGCCAGGCTTGGCAGCTACGGCGATCCTAGCTATTCCCTGGCCTCCCGCCTTGATATCCTTAATAGTGACCCTCTGTTTCCAGGCATCATCGGCTCGTAAGAGTACCTCCACCCCTTGGGCCGGGGCATTACCGATGTTTCTGATAGTGGCTTCGATGGTCACTTTATCTCCAACATAAGGAGTCTTGGGGCTGATGAGGATACCTTCTACCACCAAATCGGGAAGTATTTTTTTTACTGGAATGCCTACTTCTTTCACAGTGTTGTTCCCTTCGTCGCTTTCCCTGACCCTGTCCTCTGGATCGACCTCAATGTATAGAGGATGAAGACCAGGCGTTGTCGCCTTCCAGCTAGCCTTGACCTCTTCTTCTGTGTCAGGTTCCATACGGCGAACGATCTTCTTCGCAAACACCCGTTGATCAACCATGAAGATAACCAAGTTTTCCTCAGCTGATCCCTTCCCCACGTTCCTGATGAGCGCTCTTATCGTTACTTCTTCATCGGGAAGAGGATTTCTAGGGTCAAAATCCATCTTAACAATTGTGAGGTCAGGAAGTTCCTTAACGACTTCTTCCACAACCAGCAATCCGTGCCTCTCGTTATTTTTCTCATCATCCTCCTCAATACGGTTTTCCGGATCGACCATTACGGCTATGGGGTATTTGCCAGGCTTGGCAGCTACGGCGATCCTAGCTATTCCCTGGCCTCCCGCCTTGATATCCTTAATAGTGACCCTCTGTTTCCAGGCATCATCGGCTCGTAAGAGTACCTCCACCCCTTGGGCCGGGGCATTACCGATGTTTCTGATAGTGGCTTCGATGGTCACTTTATCTCCAACATAAGGAGTCTTGGGGCTGATGAGGATACCTTCTACCACCAAATCGGGAAATTCCCTAGGTAGAGGTGGTGGAATCCTACTTCGCAGGAACATCACTAGCTCAAAGGCTGCCTTGACTTTCTCGGACTCCATTGCCACGGACGATATCGCATACGCGCTCCGCGCAAATTCCCCCTTGGCCCCCAAGGGAATTCCATAGAGACGACCTTCATACCGAAAGCGCTCCAGCACTCTAGGTGAGATCCCTTGGATCACATCAGGTCGCCCCATAACGAGCCCATCAAGCTCGGTAATGTATCCCTCCTCAGCTAGAGCAGCTACCGTATCGTCGCGTACCCACAAGACATCGCAGGGAACCCCTGCCGCCAAAGACGTCCGCAGCCTCTCCCAATAGTACGATAGCGGTACGCGCATCAGGTCGATCCTGACCGCACGAGACTCCCTAAACTCAACAACGGCTCTTTCCAGTGCCTCATCTACCTCGGGTGACCAAGCCCAGACCATCACCCGCAGTGTCACCTGTTGAGCCTCAGTAGGGGAGAGTTCTCCACCAAGGCTGAGGAGACAGAAAGCCAACAGAATAATCAAGGCCAACCTCCGCACGGT
>CAYYHL010000151.1:0-4696 GCA_964471775.1 uncultured Clostridia bacterium | reverse complement strand
AGCTGGACATCATTGATGAGGCTCCCATCAAAGGAGAGGGAGGGTACTACCTGTACGATGACGAAGGAGTTCCCGCGCGAAAAACCTATCTCATCAGACAAGGAAAACTGGCCAGAAGACTTCATTCTCGGGAAACGGCGGCCAAGATGGGGGAGGAGCCCACAGGAAATGCCCGAGCGATGAGCTATCAACATCCACCTATCGTAAGAATGAGTAATACCTATATCGCCGCACGAGGAAAGACCCTGGAGGAGATGATTGATGAGGTGGAAAAGGGGCTTTATGTAAAAGGATTCCGGGGCGGACAGACCAATCTAGAGATGTTCACCTTCTCGCCGGAGGAGGGGTATATTGTAAAAAAGGGGAAGCTGGGGAAAAAGGTGAGAGATATCAATCTCACCGGGAACATATTCACCACCTTATCCAACATTGATGCCATAGGAAGAGATCTTGTTCTTTCTACAGGGTCCGGGGGTTGTGGAAAGGGAACTCAGTACCCCCTACCGGTGGCTACCGGGGGGCCTCACCTCAGGATCAAAGATGTGGTAGTGGGAGGAAGATAGAATGGAGAGACTCCTGGATATGGCAGTCTCTGAAGCTCAAAAAGCAGAGGTCTATCGGGTGAGATCACAGGCTAGGACGGTGAAATTTCAATCCAATAGGCTCAAGTCAGTTGATGCCGCCTCCGGGGAAGGGATAGGCTTAAGGGTAATCAGAAAAGGTAAGATCGGCTTCTCCAGCACTACCGATCCAGATGATCCTCGTCTCCTCATACAAAGAGCTTTGGATTCTTCCCAATTTGGACAGGAGGCCCACTTTCGCATGCCTTCCCCTGGCAAAGTCCCCTCCATTCATTGTCACGACGGGCGAACTGCCGCTCTGCAAGCTCAAGAGATGATAGAGGAAGGTGAGAAAGCGATCCACCTTGTGAGGAAAGAATTCCCGCATCTAGACTGTGAAGCACAAATGGAAGCGGTAGAAAGAGAGGTATCTATCATCAACAGCCAGGGCCTCAGTCAATTTTACAAAAAGACAGAGTACGAATTTTTCGTATATGGATTCCTTGCCAAGGAACAGGAGTTTCTGGGAGTGGGCGAGGCGGAGTCCAGCAGCAAATACGCAATCTATAGCCGGACTCTGGCGGAGAGGCTAATAGAGCTAGTGAAGCTAGCTATGAGGCGGGTGCGGATTTCCTCCGGCAGGTATCCAGCTATCTTCACCCCCAAAGCCGTTCCGTTTCTTCTTCAATCCCTAAAAATGGGAATCAATGGGAAAGCAATACATAAGAGAATCTCTCCACTCTTGAAGAAGATGGGAACCTCCATAGCCTCTTCCTGCCTGAATATTGTTGACGATGCTACTTTTCCTTTTGGTCCTTCTTCCTCACCCCTGGATGGAGAGGGTATTCCATCCCGTCGTACTCAGATAATAGAGGAAGGGAGGCTCAAAAGCTTCATCTATGACCTGCAAACAGCAGGTTTGATGGGGACACGCTCTACCGCCAATGCAGCAAGAAGCTATAATAGTTTGCCGTCCCCATCTACCACTAATCTTATCCTACAGGAAGGAGAAGTGCCTTTTGAGGAAATGACTCAGGACATAAAAGAGGGAATCCTGGTAGACCAGGTCATAGGCAGCGGGCAGGGTAACATCCTTATGGGAGAGTTCTCAGTCAATCTGGATCTTGGCTATAAGATAAAAGATGGAAAGATTAGGGGAAGAATTAAGAACGTAATGATCAGCGGCAATACCTATAAGATGCTCAAAGAACTGGTAGCTGTAGGAAGGGGTGCCCGCTTCGTGGGACCTATCAGGACTCCTCCCCTCTATTTCAAAGAGATAAATGTAGTGGGGTAAGAGGATGAAGAAGGGACTCATACAGGTTTACACCGGGGAGGGAAAAGGTAAAACCACCGCTGCCGTGGGCCAAGCCATCAGGGCGAAGGGAAGGAATCAGAAAGTGCTCTTTGCCCAGTTTCTCAAGAACAAAGAGGGTTCTGGAGAGATTGCCATCCTGGAGCAACTGGGGATTAAGGTCATCGCAGGCGGGGGAAAATATAGAGTTTTCCCTCTGGAAAAACTTCCTCAGAAGAAAAAGGAGGAGGTTAAATCCGATCTTAATCATCTCTTAGAGAGAATCAAGAAGGAGATAAAGAGGGAAGAGTACGACTTATTAATCATGGACGAGATAAATGTGGCTCTTCATGCTCACCTTGTGGAAGAAGAGGCAATCTTGGATTTTCTTAGAGCCAAACCCTCTTCCCTGGAAATAGTACTCACTGGCCGACGTGCTCCGCCTTCCCTGAGCCGGATGGCCCATCTGGTCAGTGAGATAATAAAAACTAAGCATCCCTATGACCAAGGAATAGGCACAAGGATAGGAATAGATTACTGATTCTATTACAAAGAACGGCCCAGGAGGCGAGGCAGGTACCTATGAAGTGGAGAGGAATAATCAATCACTACCGGGATTATTTGCCGGTTACCGAGAAGACCCCGGTGATTACTCTCTTGGAAGGAAACACTCCCCTCATTCGGGCGAAAAATTTGTCTGAGGAACTGCACTCAAGAATCCAAATCTACCTGAAATACGAGGGACTCAACCCCACCGCCTCTTTCAAAGATAGAGGCATGACAGTAGCGGTATCCCGCGCTTTGGAAAAAGGAACAGAAGCTGTCATTTGTGCTTCCACAGGCAATACCTCTGCCTCAGCTGCCGCCTACGCAGCAAGAGCGAAGATCAGCTGCATTGTACTTATCCCTAAGGATGCCATTGCCTTGGGGAAACTTAGCCAGGCCTTGGTCCACGGAGCGAGGGTCATTGCCGTAGATGGGAATTTTGACGATGCCTTAAGATTAGTAAGAGAAATCACTTCCAAGCACCCTATTACCCTGGTAAATTCCTTAAATCCTGATCGGATTGAAGGGCAGAAAACGGCTGCTTTTGAGATCTGTGATGTTCTGGGAGTGGCCCCCCACTATCAGGCCATGCCAGTGGGTAACGCAGGCAACATCACCGCCTATTGGAGGGGCTACAAGGAGTATCAAACTGGAGGGAAGATACAAACACTGCCAAAGATTTTGGGGTTTCAGGCTGCAAAATCAGCTCCCATTGTCAATGGCCATCTCATCCGGAATCCCGAGACTATTGCTACAGCCATAAGGATCGGTAATCCAGCGAGGTGGACTGAGGCGGTGAGGGCGAAGGAGGAGTCCCGGGGTCTCATAGAAAAGGTAGAAGATGAAGAAATCCTAAGGGCTTACAAACTTCTGGCCGATCGTGAGGGAATATTTGTAGAGCCTGCTTCGGCCATCTCCCTGGCAGGAATAATGAAACTACATGAAAAGGGTTACTTCCAATCTTATCTCTCTAAGGTGAGCTCAAAACTAATCGTAGTTTGCATTCTTACTGGCCACGGTCTAAAAGATCCTGACCTGGCCATAAGTGAATCATCTTCTCCTGTGGTACTGCCTCCTGATGAGAAGAAGATAATGAAAGCCATAAATTAAAGGAGTTTCACATTATGACTCAACTATCCGAAGCAAAAAAGGGGAATCTTACCCCTGAAATGAAGAAGGTAGCTCGGGAAGAAGGGCAAGACCCAGAATTCGTTAGAGAGGAAATAGCCAAAGGACAGATCGTTCTCCCTAAGAACGCAAGGTACAAACTGGCTCACGTAAAAGCTATCGGTCAGGGGCTGGCGACTAAAGTAAACACCAATATTGGGACCTCCCCGGACTTAATTGACCTGGACTTCGAATTAGAAAAGCTCAAGGTAGCCTGCCAGGCAGGTACAGATACGGTTATGGATCTTAGCACCGGCGGGAATCTGGATAAAGTTCGCAGGGCCATTAGAAGAGCCTCATCCATTCCGCTGGGGACGGTTCCCATCTATCAGGCTGCTATCGAGTCCATTGCCGAGAAAGGAGCTCTGGCAAAGATGGACCCGGATAAGATATTCGAAGTGATTGAACGTCAGGCTCTGGATGGAGTTGACTTCATCACTGTTCACTGTGGTCTGACTCGCTCCACCCTGGAACGTCTGGCTGGCCAGGGTAGGGTAACCGACATCGTCAGCCGGGGAGGAGTTTTCCTGGCTACCTGGATGGTAGCGAACAATGAAGAAAATCCTCTCTACGCTCAATATGATCGTCTTCTGGAGCTAGCCAAGAACTACGACCTCACTCTAAGCCTGGGGGACGGCCTTCGACCCGGATGTATAGCCGATTCTACTGATAGAGCTCAGATTCAAGAGCTCATTCTTCTGGGTGAGCTCGCCAAAAGGGCTCACGATCAGGAGGTACAGGTAATGATAGAAGGCCCGGGGCATATTCCCTTCACGGAGATAAAGGCCAATATCCTTCTTGAGAAAAAGCTCTGTCACCACGCCCCTTTTTACGTTCTGGGTCCGGTAGTCACCGATATTGCCCCGGGTTATGATCATATTACCGCAGCCATTGGAGGGGCTTACGCGGCCAGTAGTGGCGCAGATTTCCTCTGCTATGTTACGGCAGGGGAGCACCTCAGACTCCCGACACTCCAGGATGTCAAAGATGGAGTAACAGTTACGCGAATTGCTGCCCACGTGGGGGATATAAGCAAAGGAGTAAAGGGTGCCATGGAATGGGACAATCAGATGGCCAAGATGCGAAAGAAGAGAAATTGGGCCGGTCAGGTTGAACTCGCCATCGATCC
>CAYYHL010000150.1:0-4716 GCA_964471775.1 uncultured Clostridia bacterium | reverse complement strand
AGCTCCTCTTCTATCTCTCTCCGGGTTGCATCGGAGAAAGGCTCACCGGTAAAAAGACCCCTTTTAAGGTAAATGTCGGCAGGGCTCAGGCCCTTTTTTCGAATAGCTGCGGCGAATCTCACCCCAAATCCCGGGGTGGCTACCAAGGCTGTGGTACGGTAATCGCGAGCAACTAGTACCTGTCGTGCTGAATCGAGGTTGGAGCCAGGGATGACTGATGCTCCTATTAGTTCAGCACCGTAGTGAAAACCTAATCCTCCGCCGAATAGGCTATAATCGAAGCAGATCTGAACCACGTCATCCTTGGTAACGCCCCCCGCGCAAAGTACCCGAGCACTCACCTCGGTCCAATGGACCAGATCATTTCTGGTGTAGCCCACAACAATGGGCTCGCCAGTGGTCCCGGAAGTGCATTGAAGTCTCACCACTTCTCGGAGGGGAACAGCAAACATTTCATAAGGATAGCTCTGATGTAGAGTTTCTTTGCTAGTGAAAGGGATTCTGGACAGCTCCTCAAGAGAATTAATCTCTTCGGGGACTAGTCCCACCTGACTAAACAGCTTTCGATAGAAAGCAACACTTCGATAAACTCGATTAAGAGTAGCCTGGAGTCTTTCTAGCTGTAGCTGCCGTAGCTCATCCTTTGCCATACCTTCAAAATGAGGATTCCAGATCGACATGTGCTTCCCTCTCCTTTCTCTGCTGCTTAGCAAACCCGCGGATTCCCTTTCCCCATTTTTCCTGGCACCAGTTAACCAGCAGAACTGCTACTCCCGGACATCTTTGTATTCCCTTCCCAGATACGCTCTTTTTACTTCACGGTTATGCAGAAGTTCTTCCGGGGTTCCCTGAAGGACCACTCTCCCGGTCTCGAGGACATACGTTCTATTGGACACCTTGAATGCTCCTCCAGTATTCTGTTCCACCAAAAGGATGGTGGTACCTTGGTGGTGCAGCTCGGATATTATTTGGAAAATCTGGGCAGCTATCAGGGGAGCAAGCCCCATGGACGGCTCGTCCAGCAAGAGAAGCTTTGGTCTTGACATGAGAGACCGCCCAATAGCCAGCATTTGCTGTTCACCCCCACTGAGGGTTCCTGCCACTTGCGATTGCCTTTCTCTCAAGATAGGAAAGCGTTCAAATATTGCCTCCGTGTCACTCTTAATCCTGAATTTTTTCTCTCTTCTATGCCGGTGATAGGCCCCCAGTGTAAGATTCTCCATAACGGTCAGAGGGGCGAAGAGCTGTCTTCCCTCCGGGACCAGGCTGACTCCTCTCCTCACTATTTCTCCGGGAGAGTGGTGTGTAATGTCAAAATCTTCCAAGAGAATCTGCCCGGTGACAGAGGGGACCAGCCCCACGATGGAGTTAAGTAAGGTGGTTTTCCCGGCGCCGTTTACGCCGATTAAGGCTACTATTTCGCCTTCCTTCACGTGCAAAGAGACTCCTTTCAAAGCCTGCATACGTCCGTAGTAACTTCTAAGATTTTGTATGGTTAACATTCTCTTCTTCTCTTTCACCGAGGTAGGCAGCTATTACTGCTTCATCATTTTGCACTTCCCTTGGAGTTCCTTCAGCGATAACCTTGCCGGAGCTCAGGACAGTTACCTCGTCGGACACCTCCATTACCAGCCCCATATCATGCTCTACCAAAAGAATTGTGACTCCAGTTTCTCGAATTCGGTAGATGAGCTGGGCCAGCTCATCAGCCTCAGGAACGCTCAAGCCCCCTGCTGGTTCGTCAAGTAAGAGCAGCTCCGGCTCCGTAGCCAAAGCCCGGGCAAATTCCAATAACTTCTGTTGTTGAAAGGTAAGATTGGAAGCCGCCTCATCTTTCTTAGCCTCTAGCCCCACGAAGGAGAGCATCTCCAAGGAGTAGTCATGGATGCTCTTTTCTTCGCTGCGGGTTCCTTTCAGGTTCATAATGGCAGCGAAAAGCTCTGATCTGGTTCGGCAATGGCGCCCCACCATGACATTCTCTAGAAGCGACATGTTTTCGAACACCTGCACATTTTGAAAGGTGCGAGAAATCCCCTTTTCCGCAACAACATAGGGTCTGAGTCCGTTAATCCTGTGCTGTCTGAACCTGATTGTGCCAGAGGTTGGTGGATAGATTCCGCAGATGAGATTGAAGATGGTGGTTTTGCCTGCTCCATTTGGGCCAATAACGGCCTTAATCTGATGGAGGTTTACCTCAAAATCTACCCCATCCAGAGCAACCACTCCTCCAAAATTCTTCCGTAGTTTTTGAGTCTGGAGGATGGGGTCCATCATCTTATTTCTTTCGCTTTTTCTCCCACGACCTAGGATTTTGTTTTCTTCAGCAGACCAAGAATTGCTGCAAAGAGCCCCTGAGGTAGAAAAATCACTATGACTACAAGAATTGAACCGTAGATAAGAATATCATAATCGTGAAATACTCGCAAATATTCAGATAGAAGGGTTAACAGTGCCGCGCCTGTCAGGGCTCCCCATACGCTGGCCATTCCTCCCACTACGACCATCGTAACCAGGACAACGGAAAAATGGAATCCAAAAGGAGTGGGATTGAGAAAGGTGATGAAATGTGCATACAGACTCCCAGCCACAGAAGCGTACACTGCACTCAACACGAAGATTTGGATCTTGTATTTGGCGGTATTTACCCCCATAATGTTGGCTGCCAGTTCGCCTTCGTGGATGGATCGTAGGGCCCGTCCGACCCGGGAGTGAATGATGTTCAGGGATATGAGTAGCGCAGCTATCACCAAGCCCCAGACAAAATAGTAGTAGTGGATGTCACTGCGAAGCACAAAATTTCCCAATCTAAATCGGGGAATCTGCCCAAACCCCGAGGGACCACCGGTGAAGAATGAGGCCTGGTTGAACACGATGTAGACAATGTGGCCAAAGGCCAGGGTGGCCATGGCCAGGTAGTGGCCTTTGAGTTTGAGGGCGGGGGCTCCGATGAGGAAAGCAATCCCTGCGGTGACAAAAACAGCAGCTGGAAGTGCAAGCCAGGGCGAGACGCCAAATTTAGCACTGAGTACACCTGAAGTGTATGCTCCAAGCCCAAAAAAGGCAGCCTGCCCCAGGGAAATCTGTCCTGCGTAGCCCATAAATAGGCTCAGGCCAATGGTAATGAGACTGTATATACCTACGAAGACTAGCACATTCAGGTAGTAGGAATTGCCGAGTCCTAGCGGTAAGGCAAGCATCACTGCCGCTAGAGAAAGCAGCGAGAACATATTCCTTTTTCCCATTACTTCCCCTCCTCGAAGGCTCTACCGGGAAGATCGAACCTGCATATTAGAACTTCTTGAACTCTCCTCTTTCCCTGCTTCCCAGAAGTCCGCTGGGCCTGACAAATAGGACTAGAAGAAGTACCACCAGAGCGATGGCATCCTTGTACCCGGAAGATACGAAACCCGCTCCCAGGGACTCCATGATACCGATGATGAATCCAGCTAGTATTGCTCCGACACTACTTCCCAGTCCTCCTAATACTGCGACGCTGAATCCCTTTACTGCTAGCATGGTTCCCCGATCGTAGTTCACAAGAGCAATGGGGGTTATGATAATTCCGGCTGTGGCCCCAATGCCTGCACTTAAGGCGAAAGACAAAAGAACCATGGTCTTTACATTGATTCCCACCAGACTGGCCGCGGTGCGATTCACTGCGCAGGCTCTCATTGCTTTTCCAGTTATGGTAAATCCGAAGAAAAGAATGAGAAAAACTACCGTTGCTCCCATGATTCCCAGTATCCATAGGGTTTGGGGGAGGATAGTGGCTCCCAGCACGCTCACCGGCTCTTCTCCGGAAAAGGAAGGGAGGATAAAGGTATGCTTGCCCCAGGCGAACATAGCACCACCTTTGAAGAGAATGCTGGCGGCCACAGTGATGATAATGAGTGTAATTACAGAAGGACTCCTCAGAGGATGAATAGCCGCTCTCTCGAAAGCAGCTCCTATGGCGGTAACTATTAAGATGGAAAGAAAAAAACCTACCACCATTGGTAATTTGATAATTGTCGTAAGATACACCATGGTCATGCCGCCCAGCATGACGAATTCTCCCTGGGCAAGGTTGATAATGCCGGTAGAGGAGTAGATTATGTTGAATCCGAGGGCAACCATCCCGTATATTGTACCGATGGTGATACCAGTGAATAGATACTGCAGGAGTTGATCCCCAAGACTCATTGTCTAATCTCCCTTCTGTTGAAAAAATGGCGCCAGATCCTCATGCCTCGGACCTGGCGCCTTGTTGAGCTAGTTCTTTCTACCCTATTCTAGCACTACAAATCTTTCGTTCTCAACCGTCAGCATTTCGAATGCATCCTTGGTCAATCCGTTGTGGTCCTCTGGTGAGAAATCAAATACTCCCCCCGTACCCACAAAATCCTTGGTATTCTCAATGTAGTTCCTAATTGCTTCCCGGTCCGATCCTACTTCTGTTAGTGCCGCGATTATGAGTTGCAGCCCGTCCCAGGCGTGTCCTCCAAAGGTGCTGACATCCTCGCCATACTTAGTTTCATATTCCCACTTATAACGCAGGAGCACCTCTTTTTGAGGGTGGTCGTCGGGAAGAGTGGCCACGGCGAGTAGCCTTCCGCAGGGAAAGATTATTCCCTCGCCCGCTTCTCCCGCTGTTTGGGCATACTTGATGTTACCAAATCCATGACTTTGAAAAAGAGAAATCTTCATTCCCAACTGCCGCATATTCTTAGCTACGAT
>CAYYHL010000149.1:2078-4761 GCA_964471775.1 uncultured Clostridia bacterium | reverse complement strand
ATTCGGATTTTGACATTGAGAGATTACACCTTTTTGAAATCTCGTTGAAGAATTGATCAGAAGATATTAAGCCAGTCTCATATCTCCTTGGTAAATCAGATGAAAGATAAATTAGCTCGTTTAATTCCGAAGTGGACTTGTCAGTGAACTCTGATATCTTCCTGAGGAAAATATTATTATCAAACTCACACACTACATTACCGAAATCAAATATTATTGCCTTTATCATGCTTCTGGAAGAATCCCGGTAAGACATCTGAATGCGTATTGAAGAAGGGGGATGATCATTGTAAGACGTTACATTTCGCAAGGAACGTTACACAGTTGTCACATTAGTAGGTCCGATCATTCCTTGCTCTCACCTCTTTCTTTTTTCTCGGTAGAATATAACAAGTCGGTCGCTCACTTTCGTATGTCTTGCGCTACCACACGCTGCACAATTCACAAATTGAACATCCTTGAGGAAGTCGTTCAGCTCGCCTTTTTCTGAATTCCACCAGATATCCTTTGGTGTGTTATAATGAAAAGTTATTGCCTTAGTCTCCATTTTTTACCCTCCTCCAAGTACTCATCAAGCAATTTCATGATTTTGTAGGGTTCTTTTCTCAGTTTTGGGTATTGGTCAAAGAACCCCACCGTTCTCATTCCTTCCGTTTGTTTGGCGAACTCATCACGAATCTCTGCTATCTTCTTGAAATATTCCTCTATAAGTTCCTTTGCTCCTTCCTTGATTCTATTTTTCATTTTTCCTCTACTTAAGTTTATTTGCCCCAGGTTGAGCCTGTGGAACTTCCCGGAGCATATGGATTGCCCAGATTGAGAGCGCTAAGGAAACCTTTCTTTCCCATAAATCACGGTGAAGACATTTCATTCGGCCAGTCCACTCCTAGAAGAAGGAACCATCTTGCATTGTCCATCGAAGAAAGCTCCTTCTGCAATGGTCAGGTCGGAAGCTTTTACGTTCCCTTTCAGAGCGCCTGAGGGAAGAAGTTCTACCCTCCCCTTGCAGTCGATGTTCCCCTCGACTTTGCAGCCAATGGTTAGCGATCCAGCTTTGATGTCAGCCTTTATGACTGCATCCTGGTGCATTAGGACCTCTCCCCCAATGTCAATCTTCCCATCAACTTTTCCCTCAATACGGATACTCCCTTCACCCTTCACGGTTCCCTTAAACTCCGCCTCTTTTCCTACGATACTGTCGACTTCCAACTTGTCGTTGCGCCTAGACATCTGTCATCACCTCCGTGGTATCCATAGTATGAACTTGTCCGATCTTATCAGTTCCCTGGTTTTCAAAATATATTATATCCTGCGTGTGAGGCTTACTTGTTTGTCTTGCTGCTTTCCCGGCTCTGCCTCCTCCCTCCGGGGTCATGCTATCTCCTGATAAGTCTTGTCTACCTTATTAATGAGCTTCTCAAATTCAGTCCAGATCTCATCAAAAAGCTAAAGCCTGAAGCCCTGTTTTGTCCATCTCCTTATGAATCAGCGCTCGTTAGAGGCAAGAGAAGCCCAAGAGAAAACGTCAGAATCTGTCAATGCAGCTTTTCTCCCATCGAAAAGACCAAAGCCTCTTATTTTGGCTAATTTTGCGTCTTTTGTTAGAGTCCAAGAGTGCACTTCGAATCGGCTTGCGCTATCCATTGGGATTCAGGATTCTTGATCGGGTCAAGGGGTGGAGTGATGTAAGTTGATTTGGAGGGAGCGAAGGGTTCGTGTTGATTTCTCATGAAGCAACGCCTCCCTGCGAGAATCAGTGCTATGAGTTATGAGCCTGGCAACTCAGGGAATGCCCTCTGATTGACAACATTCTAATATGGGCTTGGTATCACGTCAAGTAAGCAACAGTAAGAGGGGGTAGCTTTGGAAGTTAGGCTTTGACTAAGCTGTAGTCTCGAAGAAGGGTGTTTAGTTCACTGGTGAGACAAAAGTTGCGGAAATGTCTAACAAGGGGACGCACACCCCAATGTTGATAACAGCGCCTTCCTATGGCCTCGTTTGCTGCAGGAAAGGCCCTTTATCAAAGGTAGGGACACCACTATCTCTGAGAAGCCTCACGCCAATCCGGAGAAGGAATAGGAACGTTCACCGCGTTTCTTATTTCTCGCCCCTCAAGGATATCCATCACCTGAGAAGCTATGTCTACCGCTACTCTTCTTTGCGCTTCTTCCGTGGACGCTCCCAGATGGGGAGTAAGAACTACTGAATCTAGCTCCACTAAGGGACTACTAAATGGCTTCTCTACCTCAAAAACATCCAGAGCGGCTCCCTTGAGCTTTCCTTCTTTGAGAGCTCTGTAGAGAGCTTCCTCATCAATAATTCCTCCTCTGGCACAATTGATAATTCTGGTCCCTTCCTTCATCAAGGAAATTTCCCTTTCTCCGATTAGATTCCTGGTCTTCTGTGTCAGGGGAGTGTGGAGGCTGAGATAATCCACCTGAGGAAGGAGCTGTTCCAGGTCAAAAAGAACAATTCCCAACTCTTGGACTCTCTGTTTGCTTATTAAAGGATCACATGCTATCACCTTCATCTCAAGCCCCTGGGCTCTTCTCGCTACCTCACTCCCAACTCTCCCCAGCCCCACGATACCCAGGGTTTTTCCATATACCTCGGTTCCCTGGAACTTCTTTCTATCCCACCTGCCTTCTTTGAGAGAAGCATTGGCCTGGGGAATGTTGCGCGA
>CAYYHL010000149.1:0-1978 GCA_964471775.1 uncultured Clostridia bacterium | reverse complement strand
CCCGGGGGAGTCATCAAAGCCTTCTGGGAGCTTGCGATGGCAACGTCTACTCCCCACCCGTCAGTGTAAAGAGGCTGGGCGCAGAGTCCGCTTATCGCATCTACCACTAGCGCTGCTCTAGTTTCACTCAGAATCTTTCCCAGGGCTTCAATGTCGTAGAGAGCGCCTGTAGAGGTCTCTACCAGTTGAGTCAGGACAGCCTTTATTTTGGGCTTCTTTTGTATCTTATTTCCAACCCTGGCCGGATCGAGTGCTCTTCCCCACTCAATATCCAGCGATACTGCTTTCATGCCAAAAGCCTGTGCTATTTCTGCCCACCTCTCTCCGAATTTTCCTCCCCTGACTACCAGAACCTCATCCCCCGGCGAGAAGAGATTAGCCACCGCAGCTTCCATGGCTCCCGTTCCGGAAGAAGTGAAGAGAAAAACCTCATTATCTGTTCGAAAGACATACTTAAGTCTGTCTTCAACTTCTTCCAGAATCCGTTTGAACTCACTTGTCCGATGATGAATGATTTCCCTGGCTTGACTGAGCCTAACTTCCTCCGGAAGCGGTGTAGGTCCAGGAGTGAATAGTCTCCGTTTCAACTCCTCCTCCATCCATTGTTGTATCTCATATTTCTTTTCAGCAAAGCTATCCCAAAGTTTCCCTATCTATTCCTGCAATTCAAATGAGAGACCCTGGGGATGCCTTGACAGACTTAGCCACGGCGCGAATCAAACACCGTTTCCTGGTGCTATCAAAGGGATTTCCTTCTACAGGCATATGAGTTGAAATCAAAGCTGAAAAGGAACACCTCGAGCGCCTTCCAGATCCTGTAGGGGAGCTACACTGTACCTAAGCTTCTTTCACCTCAGGTAGTAGCTTCAGTGCTTCTTCGATTTTTTCCTGCGGATATTCGTAATCCTGGAGCTTGCCTTCAAAATAGGCCTGGTAAGCTCCCAGGTCAAAGAAACCGTGCCCTGAGTGATTGAAGACGATGACCTTACCGGGCTTAGCGTCTTTTGCTTCGTCAATTGCTGCCTTGGTGGCATGAGCAGTTTCCGGAGCCGGGAGGAATCCCTCGGTTTGGGTGAACAGCAAAGCTGCCTCGAACACCTCACGTTGATGATAGGCTCTGGCTTCAACCAGTCCCAGATTCACCAGATGGCAAAGAATCGGAGCGTCACCATGATACCGTAGTCCACCTGCATGAATAGGCGGAGGGACAAAGCTATGACCCAGAGTAAACATCTTAATTATGGGTGCCATGCCGGCTGTGTCGCCGTAGTCAAATCGATATGGACCTCTGGTAAGGGTGGGACACGCCTCGGGTTCCACGGCTACAAATCTTATATCATCGCCGGAAAGCTTTCGGGGAAAGAAAGGGAGAAAAAAGCCGGAAAAGTTACTTCCTCCGCCCACGCAACCAATCATCACATCTGGCTTTTCTCCAATTTTTTCCAGCTGCTTTTCCGTCTCCAAACCTACAATTGTTTGATGCAGCAGGACATGGTTTAGGCAACTACCTATAGAGTATTTGGTGTCATCATGAGTAGCTGCATCCTCCACAGCCTCTGATATGGCCATTCCCAGGCTGCCCGAACACTCCGGATCTTCCTCTAGGATTTTTCTGCCGAAGTTTGTCCTGCTGGAGGGGGAACGAAACATCTCTGCTCCCCAGCTTTGAGCCAGAAGCCTGCGGTAGGGTTTCTGCTCATAGCTTATCCTCACCATATAGATGGTACACTTTACTCCGAACATGCTGCAGCCGTATGCCAGGGCGCTACCCCATTGACCGGCGCCGGTCTCAGTGGCAATCCTCTTCACTCCTGCTGCCTTGTTATAATGAGCTTGGGCAACGGCGGTATTGGGTTTGTGCGAGCCAGGAGGTGAAAAAGATTCATTTTTGTAATAGATTCTGGCTGAAGTTCCCAAGGCCTGCTCCAGGCCGTAAGCCCTGTACAGAGGGCTCGGACGATAAAGGGCGTAAACCTTT
>CAYYHL010000148.1:0-4762 GCA_964471775.1 uncultured Clostridia bacterium | reverse complement strand
ATTTCCACGAATTTCGCATCGGTTCCCCCGATGTCTATGAGGGTCCTTACCTCCGGGTGCAGATGGTGAACTCCCTTTGCTTGGGCAATTACTTCCTCCGCGTACGGGAGGCCCCAAATCTCGCTCAATCTCTCCCCATTAGAACCGGTAACTGCCAAATAGTTGATGGGATACTTCTTTGCTATTCTCTTGACAATTTCCCGGGCCTCATTGAGGGGGTTTCCGTTATGTCGGGTGTAGGGCTCCTCATAAACAATCTTAGCCGTTCCATCGAGAAGAATGGCATTGACGCTTATTGAACCCAGATCCAGTCCCAATACGTATATGCTGTCTTCCATGATTTTTGTCGGGTTTCCCCTGAGGACTTTAAAAGGTCCTCATCTTGGAAACCCCGGTGCTCTCCTGGCAAGCATTTTATCACAGAAAGGACCTCTGTCAAGCTATGGGGGGAGTTTTTGGCTTTATCCCAAGTATCTCTAGGAAGCCTTCTCGTGAACTACAGGAATTCATATGTGTACCGAAGGGCATTCCTCGGATCGAAGATGGCGCAGGCGGAACCTTATAGCAGCTACCTTGAGGTGTTTCTTGGGAAAAGGCGCTAACTCAGGATTATGATTCGCAGGTCCATAACATTGGTTTTGGTGGGGCCTGTTATCAAAAGATCTCCTATTTTGGAAAAGAAGTTGTAGGAATCATTTGTCTCCAGGTACGAAGCTGGATCCATTCCCTTGTCTAAAGATCGCCGGACGGTATTTCCGTCGGCAATTGCTCCGGCAGCATCTGTGGGACCGTCGGTGCCATCCGTTCCTGCGCTGAGAATGACTGACCGCTCCAGACCCTTCATTTCCAGAGCAGCAGCCAGAACGAATTCCTGATTCCTGCCTCCCTTGCCTTCCCCTTTCAGTGTAACCGTAGTCTCCCCCCCTGAAATGAGACAGGCGGGCCTCTTGGTAGGATTGCCGGTTCTGACTATTTCCTTGGCTATAGCTGCATGCACTTTGGCTACCTCACGAGTCTCTCCTTCGATGAGAGAGGAAAGGACCAAGGGGTGGTAGCCAAGCCGCCGAGCCTCTGAAGCTGAGGCCATTATCGCCTGAATATTACTGCCCACAATAACATGTTGGGTTCTCGTAAAACAAGCATTCCCGGGTTTGGGAGTCTCTTGCCTTCTGCCAGCTGCTCCTTCATGAAGGTAATCTCTGATGGAAACGGGAACTTCAGACTCCAGTTTGTATTTTCTTATTATTGCGAGGCAATCTTCGAATGTGCTTTCATCCGGGACGGTCGGTCCGGAAGCAATTACATCCAGGGAATCTCCCACCACATCAGAAAGAATGAACGTCGCCAGCTTGGCCGGCCAGGAAGCCTCAGCTAATCTTCCCCCCTTGATGCGAGAGATATGTTTTCGGATAGCGTTAATTTCGTGGATAGTTGCCCCACACCGCAGCATGAGAGAGGTAAGCTCTTGTTTTTCTTTCAGGGAAATACCTTCCACGGGAAGAGGAAGAAGAGCTGACCCACCTCCTGAAATGAGGCAAATGATGAGATCTCTATCTTTAGCACCTTGAGCAAGGAATAGAATGGCCTCTGCGCCCCGCATGCCTGCTTCATCAGGTACGGGATGACCCACTTCTCTCAGCTTGAGTCTTTTCAAGGGCAGCCCGTACCCGTGCTTGGTATTGATGAGACCTCCATTGATCCGGTTTCCAAGAATCTCCTCCATAGCTAAAGCCATAGGCGCAGCAGCTTTTCCCGTGCCAACTAGATAGATGTTCTCGATTTGGATTAAGTCATATTGTCTGGTGTCAATGATGAGCGTATGCCCTTCTCGCTGGACGAGGGTTTTTACAGCTCGGGCTGGTTCCACGCTCTTGACCCCCGCCATAAAAATCTTCCGAGCGTCACTTCTCATCACGTCAAGTGTTTTTGAAGGCATAAATGAGATCTTTCCCCAGCATTTCGTCCAAACTACACTAGCAAAGAGAAGACCTTTGTCAATTTGACACGTTGTAGTTAGCTACCAGTTGAATGATCTGAGCACCTCACGTCTTTTTGACAAACGACTTCCCCCAGTTATACTACATTCAAAAGCGTGGGAACTCAAAAAAACTCCGAAGTATGTCTTTTTGAGGTATCTCATATCGGTAAACTATTAAGATAACTCTAGAGGATAAGAGGGGGGAGAGATGCGGCAAAACAATCCACTGGCCGATAGGTTAGAGAAGATCCTGGGAGAGCGATTCGGAATAGAGATACTTAATGCTATGGGTATGGCTATAGTCGTTCTTGATCCAGACTTTAAGATAATTTGGGCAAATAGGGAATATCGGAAGATTCAAGAAAAGCCTGACGAGAGTCCAGTCGGTAAGAAATGCTATGAAATCAGTTTCGGTCACAACAGGCCCTGTACAGAAGAAGCTTGTGCGGTGAGAAGGACTCTGAGAACTAAAAAGAACTCCAAGGGCCTGAAGGTAATCAAAAGAGGGGGGGAGGAAAAGTACCTGGATGTCTATTCTTTTCCCCTGCCCGAGTCAAGGGACAAGGTGAGTTACGTAGTGGAAGTCATTCAAGATAACACCCAATTGTATAAGTTAGTTGAGCTCTCGGATAGACTCACTGCGTTTGCATCTCATGAACTGAAGACGCCTCTGGCGACCATCCATCAGCTCACCACTATCTTGAGACAAATGGATTTGCCTGCTGAAAAAAGGAAGGCCTTGTTTGACAGAATAATATCTCGGAGTCAGCATGGATTGAAAACGGTGGAGAACTTCTTGATTTACTCAAAAATAAAGGCTGGAGAACTTGAGATAACCCCAAGGAAGGTGAATCTCTACAGGGATGTTCTGCAGAGAGTTTTGGATTTTCAAAAGGAGCACACATTAAGAAAGGGGATGAAGTTCGTCTGTGATGTTCCAAAAGATCTGGAAGTCATCTGTGATGCAGACTATCTGGAGGTTATCTACAATAATCTATTAACGAATGCCATAAGATACGGGGAAGACGATACGGAGATATTTGTTGCGTATAGTGACAGGGGTGACAGATATCATTATTTCAGCGTGGCGAGTGTTAGTGAGCCCATTCCCGAGGAAGACAGAGAGGTTATTTTCAAAAGATACGTGACAACGCGAAAGAATGGTTCGGGAATAGGACTTGATGTGGCCAAGGAACTTATTGGAAAGCACGGCGGAAAAATCTGGGTGGAGCCCTGCTATTTTATCCCGGGCAAGTTTCTATCCAGTCGGGCAGTGACCCAGGAATACAAAGATAAGTTGAAAGAGGGCAATAATTTCGTATTCACCATTCTTAAGAAACTGAAAGAGATCTAGCTGCTTTGTTGGTGGAAAGCTCCCTTTTTGGCATTTCTATAAGATGCTGATCTCCGCAAGTCAGCTAACGAGATTGTCTTTCCTCGAGATTGCCGCTGGAAGAGAATTGTGTGAAAATTGGTTGACAAACAACGGGCCCCTCATGTAGAATGAACCGAAGTCTTTTTAATCGGTAGCTTCCTTAATCTGAGAGGAAAGCCGCAGATGAGCCCAGAGGCAAAAATCCTTGTCATTGATGATGACCCTGATTTGGTAGAAGCATTGAAGATGATTTTGCAAACCGGGTCCTACAGAGTAGTTTTTGCTTTTGATGGAGAGGAAGGACTAAAGAGAGTGAAAGAAGAAAACCCGGATCTCATTATTCTGGATTTGCTTCTTCCCAAGGAAAACGGAGACGTTCTTTGCCGAGAGCTCAAGACGGACCCGCGATATGCTAATATTCCCATATTGGTTCTTACGGCTGTGGCCGAAAAAGTGAGCAGTAAACTCTTCTCCACGCATAGGATAAGGTCCCTGCCTGCCGATGATTATGTAGATAAACCGGTTCAACCCCACGATCTACTGTGTCGCGTGAGGAGACTTCTTGCGAGATCCAAAGAAGGAGAGAAGATATGATAATAACCAAGCAGAAGCCGTTTGAAGACATCACCAGATTCTTGGTCTCTTCTCCCAGGGTCTTCATTGTTGGGTGCAGTCTGTGCGCTACCACCTGCAAGACTGGGGGGGAAGAAGAGGTAAAAGAAATGGAAAAGAAATTGCAGGATAAGGGAAAGCTGGTATCCGGTTGGGCCATTCTAGATCCAGCTTGCCACATCCTCAACAATAAGAAATATTTTCGGGAGAATAAGGAGAAGCTGGATCAGGCTGATTCTATCCTGGTCCTGACCTGTGGTAATGGAGTCCAGGCGGTCAGCGAGTCCATAGACAAAACAGTTTATCCAGGATGTGATACCCTTTTCTTGGGTGAGATAATTCGATTTGGCAATTATGAGGAGCGATGTCAACTTTGTGGGGAATGTATCCTGGACAGATCCGGGGGAATATGTCCGGTGACTCGCTGCTCGAAAAGCCTGCTTAATGGTCCCTGCGGAGGTGCTGAGGACGGAAAGTGCGAAATCAACCCCGAGATTGAATGCGGCTGGCAACTTATTATCGACCGATTAGAAAAGCAAGACAGGCTCCATTTATTGGAGGAGATCATTCCGCCCAAGGATTGGTCCAAGTCCCGAGACGGAGGACTGAGAAAACTAGCCATAGGGAGAAAAGAGAAATGAAAGCGGGAAGCAATTTAGAAAAGATTTTGGAATCTGGACAGTTTGCTGTTACTGCTGAACTTGGCCCTCCCAAGGGAGCAGATGCCGAAGTGGTTAAGAAGAAGGGTAACCTACTAGGGGACTACGCAGACGCCATCAACATCACCGACAATCAAA
>CAYYHL010000147.1:0-4763 GCA_964471775.1 uncultured Clostridia bacterium | reverse complement strand
ATAGCCGGAACATTCTCTGTCCCCGGTCTTCTTCCTTCCTCCTGGATTCCTCCTTCCATAAGGGGTATAATTCGGACGCCTTTTTTCAAGAAAAGAACCCCTGCACCCTTAGGCCCATAGAGTGACTGGGCAGAAAAAGTGAGGGCATCTACTCCAAGCTTTTCGACATCAACAGGGATGATTCCCGCAGTGGCGCTGGCATCTGAATGAAGATAGACTTCCTTTTTTCTTGCCACCTTGCTTATCTCTTCTATAGGTTCAATAGTGCCTATCTCATTGTTGGCATGCATAATAGAGATAAGGGTGGTCTCGGCTGTTACGGCTTTCTCTACCTGGGAAGGATCGATGAGGCCATACTTATCTACGGGAAGGTACGTAACCTTGAAGCCCCATTTTTCCAGGGTCTTGGCCGGGTGAAGGACCGAAAAATGCTCGATCTGAGAGGTAATAACGTGTTCCCCTCGTCGTCGATTGGCGAGAGCAAGTCCTTTGAGGGCAAAATTGTTGGCCTCGGTGCTCGATGCAGTAAATATTATTTCTTCCTTGGAGGAACCAATCGATTCAGCTACCTTCTCTCTCGCCTTATCGACTGCCTCTGCAGCCATTTGTCCAAAATCATGGAGGCTGGAAGGATTGCCGAATACCTCCTGAAAGCAGGGCATCATTTCCTCAAGAACCCGGGGATCCACCGGACCGGTGTTCGCATAGTCAAAATACACCCTTTTCATTGACCCTTCACCTGAAAAACCTCAATCTGTCTTTTTTTTGGGGAAACGTCTTTGACATACCCTCTTTGGTATCTTATCAAAAACGCAGCAAAATTCAAGATAATGGAACCTACAGCCCCTTCCCCATTCGCTTCACAATCCCATTCACTGCCATTTTTCCGAACCACCCTGTGGCTGCCTGCTGCGCCATCGCGAGCCTGTCAAAAACTGTTCTCAGGCGCTGGATCTTTCCGTCCTTGAACTCATAGGCGCACAGGGCGAGGTATTTGACCCTCTGGCCCTCCACGGTTCCTTCTATATCGTGCTCATAAACAGCCTTGTTCCCGGCGGCTATGATCCCAACTCCACTCTCCGTAACCTTCACCCCAGACATAGTCTGGGTCATCCACGTGAGAAGGCGCTTTACCTCGCTCTTTCCTTTGAAACTTCCTTGAGGTACGCCATAGACCACGTCATCTGTCAAGAAAGAAACAGCCTTCTCCGCATCCCCTTTCTCGATTGCCTTGACAAAATTCCGCATGATACTCTCGACCTTTTCTTCTGCCATCTTGCTCACCTCCCGGTCCGTATTTTTCTTGTCCGTGTTGCCTGCTCAACTTGCCGGCAGGGAGCACGGGCTTACTTTCCTTCTATACACCCTAAGCACTAATGTGGACAGCTTCTCATCGCCAATCCGCGGCTTTTTCCCCTGGGCCAGCATGTTATTTCTGCATGATCGACTTCCTGTATAGAGGCGCTGCGTATAGGCGCACGGTAGCTTTTGTCGTTTTCACTTCAGCCGTTTTCTTGGTCTGACTCAATATGGAGCTCGCGGTCATATTTCCCGCTCCTTCCTACCGAGCTTCTCTTTAGCCAAAAGAGGCTTTTTTACCAAAAGGACTATGGGTTCAAGGTGAAAGCAGCTCGGGTAAGATAGACTGCAACAACAGCTGGCTCAGGGGGCGTCGGGCACAGGGACCTAGCGATATCCGTACTGTCCAGCGGTATAGCCATTGAGGGCGAGTTTCGGCACGGCGCACCTCTTGATGGTTGAGGTGATCCTTTCCCAGTTTATCTGGTTTTCTCGTATCTCCTCCGTGCTCTATACTCCACTCTACGGTTGACCTTGGCTTGTCTTCGCTCCTATTCACTATATTATGCCTATTTTCTAGGCGAGTCAACGTTACATCTTCTTGCGCCGCCATGAGAGTCGGGAGAAACTCCCTTGAGAAGCAGTCGAGTTTCTGTATGAGGGAAAGGAATCGTCTGGCTCTGTCTTAAGAACTCCGCTCTGAATCGAGGATCACCAAGGACCCTGGTCTGACAAGATCTTCTCTTCACAAAAAACGAACGAGAGCTAGCGGATCTCGAACTGGATATTGGTGTGACTTATGTTGAACTTCTTCTCCACCAACTTGTTTATTTTCCCCAAAATCTCACGACTCCTGCTGACGGGAATATCATCAACTATGATGTGGGCTGTCATGGCGTACATATGAGAGGTAATTACCCAGACGTGAACATCGTGCACGGCCTTGACACCACCAACCTCTCTCTTAATCACGTCCGCCATCTCGTCAATATCGATATCCCTCGGGGTTGCCTCCAGGAGGATGTTGGTTGACTCTGCCAGGAGTCTCGTTGCCCATATCAAGATTAACACACAGATGAGGATACTCACGATGGGGTCAACAATGAAATTACCGGTATAGTAAATAATCAAACCTCCCAGGACCACCGCACCAGAAGAAGCTGTGTCTCCTATGAGGTGAAGAAAAGCGCTTCTCACGTTGATATCTCCTCTTCCCAGGCCTGAGAGAAGGAAGATGCCCGCCCCATTGGCTGCCAAACCCAGAATAGCCACCAGAAGCATCTCCCGCTCAGCCACAGGCTGAGGAGAGATAACCCTGAAGGTGGCCTTATAAAAAATAAGGCCAGTGATAAACAGGAGGACTATACCGTTGACAAAGGCCACCAGTACCTCTGCCCGATAAAAACCATAGGTTTTCTCCTTGGTAACGGGCCTTGTAGCTAGAACAATGGCAAAAAAACTCATCCCCAAGGCAAAAAGATGAGTAAGCATGTGTCCGGCATCACTGAGAAGAGCAAGACTATTGGTGAGAAATCCTCCCACCACTTCTATTCCCATTACTATCGCCGTGATGAAAATAACGAGCTTTAGCCTTGTTCTTTTGAGTTCTCTGCCTAGATCGTGTGACCGAGCATTCTTTTCAAGGTCACTACCAGAATAGATTGGATCCTTATGCACGTCGGATGATCTCCTTCTGAATGAGAATCTAGAAGGACAGCCACCGATTGAGCCCTAAAGACAAGAGAGCAAAATTGTTGGTAGCTAACAGAACTCCCACTGCTATCAAAAGGCTGCCACTAATAAGGGAAACCAGTCTCAGGTGTTTTCTCAGTTTTGCATAATACTCTAGGAAAATCTGAAGAGCCAAGGATGATAAAAAGAAAGGTATGGCCAGACCCAGCGAATAGACGGCCAGAAGACTAATCCCCAGAAATATAGAATCCTGGCTGGCGGCATAGAAGAGAATAGCCCCCAGTATGGGACCTATACAGGGGCTCCAACCGGCGGCAAAGACAATTCCTGCCAAAAAGGAGCCTAGATAGCCAAGAGGCCTTCTACCCAGATGGATTCTTTTCTCCCTTTGAAGAAGACTCAAATTAAGCACTCCCGTTAGGTGCAGACCGAAAATAATGATAAAGATTCCCCCTATTCTTGTTATCCATATCTGGTACCTGAAAAGGATGTTTCCCACTAAAGAAGCCGAGGTTCCCAGAAGAACAAAGACCAGGGAGAAGCCAAAGATAAAGATGAGGGAGTTGATAATAGTTATCTTCCTCATCCGGGAATCCTTCCCCCTTTGAATGAGTTCCTCTAGGGAGACACCGGTAATAAAAGAAAGATACGAAGGAAGCAGAGGAAGCACGCAGGGAGAAAGAAAAGAGAGAAACCCGGCTGCCAAAGCAATGAAAAATGGGACATTTGCCATCTTCTTACCTCACAGAATTTGTTCCTGGATCTCATAACAAAAAAGGCTACCTTCTCAGGTAGCCCCCTGTCAGGATCCACCGTCTACTCGGTCCTGATCCCTTTTCCGTTTACCTCCTCTCCTTTTGGCTTCATTCTGGACAAGGTAATCTCCACACCACCATCAGCGTGGGGAGAGAATAAATTTTCCCATATGTCAATGATCTTTCTTCCTATTTAAATGATCCAGAAGCTTTTCCAGATCGTCGGGAACTGACCTAACCGCGAGAGTAGCAACATAAATGAGGATGGAAAATTGCCAACAATCGTCTGGACCCACCATTAATCCAGAATGGACATCTTCCCTTCTTTCCATTTCCTCGGAAAAATGGTCCGTAGCTTTTTCCAGACATCCTTCGAATACATCAACGGTGTGAGTCTCATTACAGTACTTCAAAGAGGGAAAAGAGATTCCCCTCATAAGAAGAAACCTTCTAATCTTGTCGCTGTCCACCTCATAGTCTTCTTCAAAATCAAATCCTTCAAATTGAGGTAGAAAACGGGAGGGAAGAACAATCAGGGGCCTGTGAACCATCACTTTGCCTTTCCTCACCGCTGTATCTCCAAGATTAACGGAGGAGGAAGCCAAAGCTACGTAGGGCAGCTCAGTACCTTCGAAAGCCAGGAGGTTCCGCATGCGGGACCTCAAGATTCTGGTCTCCTGAACCGCCTTATTCCATTTTTCCATGATATCCATTTCGTACCTCGAGATGATAACCAGAAGACCAGCAAAGTAGCTTTCCCGGCCACCATGGCTTACATATTTTCACGTCCATTATATCCTGCCGACAGGTATTGTCAAGATGTCCGCTTCTTCCCCGCCCGGTATTCTTTCGAATAAAGGGGGCATGAAAATGGCAAAGTGAAGCAGTCTTCATCAAAGGAGCAGCCTATTCATCTTTAGAAAATGAAGAACCATTAGTATGAGAACTTTCACCAGAAACACAAACCTTGTTCTTACCCAGTCTCTTTGCCTCGTACATGGCCTCATCGGCCTTCTT
>CAYYHL010000146.1:0-4816 GCA_964471775.1 uncultured Clostridia bacterium | reverse complement strand
ACGCCTGTGCACACTGTCCTATTGCCTGTGGACGGGAAATCCAGGTCAAAGAAGGACCTTTTGCCCCCCTGGAAGGGAAAGGCCCAGAATATGAAACTCTGGGAGTGATGGGAGGGCTCTGTCTGGTGGACAGCTTGGAGGCGATAGCTAAGGCATCTCAGCTTTGTGACCTTTATGGGCTGGACACCATTTCTACCGGAGGATTGGTAGCCTTTGCTATTGAAGCTTACCAGAAGGGACTGATCACTAAAAAGGATACTGGAGGCCTGGAGCTTAAGTGGGGCAGTGCCGACTCTCTGGTAGAGCTTGTTGAGAAGATAGGTAAGGGTGAAGATATCGGTAGGCTTTTGGGCGAAGGAGTGAAGCGAGCGGCTGAGGAAATTGGGGGAAATGCAATCGAGTTTGCCATCCAAGTAAAAGGACTGGAATTTCCCGCTCATGATCCCCGATGCTTTCACAGTGTAGCTTTATCTTACGCCACCTCCAACCGGGGGGCCTGTCATCTGGCCGGCTGGTCTCACCCCTATGAGATGAGTCTCTCGCAGCCTGACATAGGAATTCCCGAGCCGCACGAGCGTCACCAACTGGAAGGTAAGGCTGAATTTACGGCGAAGTTACAGAATCTTATGTGCATGTTTGATGCCCTCCTTGTTTGTAAGTTCGTCCAAATTGGCGGAGGTCTCAAAGTTCATCATATGGTCAATTGGCTGAATCTCGTTACCGGCCGAAGCATGGGGATGGAAGAATTTATGAAAACGGGAGAAAGAATCTTCAATCTCAAAAGACTCTACAATACCCGCTGCGGCATTAGCCGCAAGGACGACTCTCTTCCCCCTCGCATCCTTACTGTCAAAAGAAGGGGAGGAAAACTTCCCCCCCTGGATGAGCTGCTCAGTGACTATTACCAGTATCGAGGGTGGAGCGAGGACGGCATACCCCTACCTGAGAAATTGACGGAACTGAACTTGCATTAGGAGATGAGGAATGAGGATTCATGAATATGAAGCTAAGAATCTGCTCAAACAGTCCAGGATTCCTGTTCCCAGGGGAGATATCGCCACTTCTCCTGAAGATGCCCGGAGAGTGGCTGAAGAGATAGGACTTCCGGTTACCGTAAAGGCCCAGGTTTTGGCGGGAGGAAGGGGGAAAGCCGGAGGAATCAAGTTTTCCGAGGATCTGGGGGAAGTTGAGGAGCTTGCCCGTAAGGTGCTTGGTATGAACATAAAGGGATATGAGGTTGATAGTGTTCTTGTAGAGGAGAAATTAGAGGTAAAAGAAGAGCTTTATCTTGGTGTGACTATAGATGGGTCTCGAGGGTGTCCCATACTCATGACCTCCTCAGAAGGCGGGGTGGAGATCGAGGAGACTGCTCGGCGGCACCCCGAGAAGGTTTTCTCCAGATACCTGAAGCCATTTGGGAATCTCAGGGCCTATCAGGCTCGTGAGTTGGCGAAAAAACTGGGATTTGAGGGAAAACCTATGCTCCAGCTTGCTAACGTTATGATTAGTCTCTACGGAGCGTTCAAAGCTTACGATGCTCTCATCGCTGAGATAAATCCGCTGGTTGTGACCAAGCGAGGAGACTTCGTTGCTGCTGATGCGGTCTTGGAGATAGACGACTCCGCCCTCTTCCGTCATCCTGAGATGGGGACCAGCCCTCAAGACCGAATCCCAGATGAGCTTGAAAGAGAAGCTGGAACAATTGGAGTATCTTTTGTCAATATGGATGGTGATATAGGTCTCATCTGCAGCGGTGCCGGCTTAGGAATGGCAACTATGGATATGATCAGAGAAAAGATGAGACCGGCCAATTTTCTCGAAACCGGGGGAGGAATGACCAGACAGCTCATGGCGGGAGCGCTAAGAGTGGTTTTGAGGAAACCAAATCTGAAAGCTGTTTTTATCAACATCTATGGAGGGATAAATCCCATACACGAAGGAGCAAAGGGGATTGTAGACGTAGTGAGGGAGGAGAATGTCAAAATCCCCATTGTGGCCAAAGCTTTGGGCAATCGTCAGGAGGAAACCTGGGAGACTCTAGAAAGTGTGGGGATTAAGGTAGTAAAGGGGACACAAACGATGAGAGCCGTCGAGGAGCTGTTCAGAACTCTAAAGGAAGAGCGCCAATGAGCATCCTGGTCAAAGCGGATACCACAGTATTGGTCCAGGGGATAACTGGAAAGATCGGAAATCAACAGACCAAACTCATGCTCGATTACGGAACCAGGATTGTGGCTGGGGCTACTCCCGGCAGAGGAGGTGAGCGGGTTTGGGAAGTACCGGTCTACGATTCGGTCAAAGAGGCCAGGGAGCACCATTCCATCGACGCTTCTCTCATTTTGGTTCCCGCTCCATTTGCCAAAGATAGCTGCTTCGAGGCCATGGAGGCCCAAATTAAACTGGTCGTTCTAGTCACTGAACATATCCCCGTTCATGATGCAATGCAAATCAGAGCCATGGCAGATGCCGAGGAAGCAGTGGTCGTTGGACCAACCACCCCGGGCATAATATACCCGGGAAAGATGAAAATTGGCATTATGCCTGGAAATATGTTTTGCCCGGGGAATGCAGGTTTGATTTCCCGTAGCGGCACCCTGACCTATGAAATTGCGGGGAACCTGTGCGAGGTGGGGATAGGTCAGAGCACAGCGGTAGGGATGGGAGCTGATCCGGTGGTATGCACCCCTCTTAGTGAGCTTCTCAGTATGTTCGAAGAAGATAAGGAAACTCATCTGGTAGTCGTAGTGGGAGAAGTAGGGGGAACTGAGGAAGAAGAAGCTGCGGAGTACATTAAGACGGAAATGAAAAAGCCGGTGGTGGCCTATGTAGCCGGCCAGTCTGTTCCCCCTGGCAAGAAGATGGGCCACGCTGGAGCCATCGTCCAAAGAGGTATGGGAAGCGCCCAGAGCAAAGTGAGAGCCCTTAAAGAGGCGGGGGTGAAAGTGGCGGAAAGACCCACTGAGGTGGCCGAGCTGGCAAAAGGTATCCTTAAGCCAAGGAAAGGTTAGTGTGGCATGTCTGCCATCCCCTCGCTCCCACAATTCTTTGTTGTTCATTGTAAGCTCGGCTTCTTGCTTCGGGAAAGATCCAAAACTCGTCGCTATGCTCCTCAGACATAGATCTTTCTTCTCCTCAGCTCGAAGTCTCGCAAAGGTGAAAGAATAAACGTTCGCTCTGGCGAAGGCAACTTCCTGAGCTTTTTGAGATACAAGTGAAATTGCAGTACTGCTAAGAAGCTTATTTGAGGAGAGGGTGATGATTGAGATAGATGAAGATCTATGCAAAGGATGTGAGATTTGTGTGGCCTTTTGTCCAAAAGATGTCCTGGAGATGTCAGACAAATTCAATAAAAAAGGAGTGCATCCACCCCGGGTGGCGAGGGAAGAAGATTGCAACGTCTGCGGAAATTGTATGCTCTACTGTCCGGACCTAGCCATTGTGGTAGCCGAGGAGGAAGAAAGTGGGTAAAGAGGTTCTGAGTGGTGTCTATTTTATGCAGGGCGATATTGCCTGTGCTGAAGGGGCCCTGGCAGCGGGCTGCAAGTTCTTTGCCGGCTATCCCATAACACCGGCCAGTGAGATTGCGGAGCGGATGGCGGAAAGACTGCCCCAGGTAGGTGGAGCCTATATCCAGATGGAGGATGAATTAGCTTCAATTGCTGCTGTGATTGGATCGTCCTGGACCGGTGCCAAGTCCATGACGGCCACTTCCGGACCGGGAATTAGTCTAATGCAGGAGAACATTGGATACGCTGTTGCTACGGAAACTCCCTGTGTGTTGATCAATGTTCAAAGAGGTGGGCCATCCACGGGAATCCCCAGTGTTCATCTGCAGGGTGATATCATCCAGGCTAGAAGGGGCTCCCACGGTGAGTATGAGGCTATAGCCCTGGCTCCCTCGTCCTGCCAGGAGATGTTCGACTTCACCATTGAGGCCTTTAATTTGGCAGAGAAATATAGGACTGCGGTATTTGTTCTCACCGATGCTTTTGTGGGACACATGAGGGAAGAGGTTAGAATTCCGGAACCTGAAAAGATTCATCGAATCCAGAGGAAGCTGCCGGATCCGAAAGCATCCAGCTCGAAGCTAAAAGGCTTTCTTGATGAGGATGTAGCTCCCATGCCCATCTTCGGGCACGGATTCAAGACCCATGTAACCGGTTCTTGCCACAATGATACGGGACAGAGGAATGTGATAGATGCCGAAGCTCTTGATTACTACATTAAGAGACTTAGGGGCAAGATTACCAAGCACGTCCAGGAGATTACTTCTGTCTCTCAGGATATAGATGGGAAGGTGGTAGCTCTTGTTTCTTACGGAAGCTGTTACCGAGCTGCCAGGGAAGCCCTGAATATTTTGGAAGAGGAAGGCATTACCCATGTAGGCAGTTTTAGACTGATTACGGTATGGCCGTTTCCCAAAATCCAAATCGAGCAGCTCGCAAGGAAGGTAGAATCCGTGATTGTTCTGGAGAACAACCTCGGTCAGATTGCCCCTTACGTAAAAGCTGCGGCAGGGGGCGAGGCTGAGGTTATCTTTCTACCTCCCAAGGTTCTGGGAACCTTGCACGATCCTCATGCCATTGCAGACAAAGTGAAGGAGGTCATCCGATGAAGCTACATCATCCCTTAGCAAAATATGTGCGGCCCGGGGCAATCTCCACCGCTACCTGTACTGGTTGTGGTGACGGAATCATTGGTCAGGCGGTTCTCAGGGCTGTAGACGAACTGGAGCTTGATATTGATGATTTTGTCTTTGTTTCTGGCATAGGCTGTGCGGGATGGATTCCCAGTCCCTTCTTCAACGCCGATACTC
>CAYYHL010000145.1:0-4868 GCA_964471775.1 uncultured Clostridia bacterium | reverse complement strand
CTTCATCTTTTGGGATAGAGATCAAAATGTTCACATCGTAATAGTCGTCAATATCAGCTTCTTTTCCGAACCGTTTTTTCATTTTCCACTTTTCTATAAACTTGTCCAAATAATCATCAAAGTGTGGAACGTGGTCAGGTCTTTGAAAGTTGAGTGCCCTCGTCACTCGCTCATGGCTTGCATTCCTCATCTATCATAGTCTCCAATTAAATTAAACTTTGGCTCACCAATCCACTGGTGGACCGCCAAATTCGCTCCTAGTCTGGAAATAGGCCCGTAGATTTTCCATACGGATATTCCCATCAAGCCCACCGGGCGAGGAGATAAAAAACCTTGGAAGACCTCTTGTTTTCTGGAGAACTCCTCGTGTATGGGCAAGAACTTCTTCTGGAAAACCTCTGGTTAGATTAGAATGCTAGTATCAATCCTACCAATTATGATTTTATTTTTCCCAATTTCTAATAATTTGTTAAGATCAGTAGCAGGTGTCTCAGGCATAAATCCGTCAACTCCTAGTTCTACTAACTTCTCTAGGAATACATCTAACTTTCCATCTGAACAAAATATCACTTTTTTCCCCTGAGTCTAAGAGGGGTTTGAAGATACTTGGGTATCGGGAGAAAATGTATTGCTCATACCACCCTGGAGCAAGGACCGGTCCATTACTAAAGGTAATATCATCATGCAATATTACCACTTTCATAGAGGTACGAAGAGCCTTAGTGCGTTTCATGGATAGCTCGAAAAACCGGTCAAGCAACCTATCAAAGCAGTCTTCCTGGGTAATAGCTGATGTGAGAAATAGTTCCCAGCCAAAAGAGGTCATCCCCAACTTGTTCGTGTTCTAAGAAAAGTCTATCAAAATCATCTAGGAAGTCTTGGGGGTTAATTGCTTCGGGAACTATTGCTGACCCCTTAAATGATGAAAATATTTCGGCCGCCTTTTTGTACAACTCCAGGGGAATCTCACTACCGACCCATATTCCCAAAAGAGGTCGATTTACAGGTTCCATATGTACAAAAGCCTTGTTCCGGCATATTATTTCATCATAATCAAGTGTTTTGGACATTCGATTATTCTTCCTAAGGCTGACCAGATTGATTGGCCTTTCTCTTTTTAATACCGGATCTTTCTTACCTTTGCTACTACTTAAAGCCAGTTAAAGCTATTCCCCGAACTATGTATTTTTGCAGAAATATAAAGAGTATGACTACCGGTACCACTACAGCTACTGCTCCTGCCATTAAAGGACCGTATCGAGTTATGAGATGGCCCTTGAGGGTAGCTAAAGCTATCGGTAAGGTCATCATTTCTTGCTCTGTTAACATCACCAAAGGCCAGAGAAATGCATTCCAGGTCCATAAAAACTTAATAACCCCTAGGGTAATGCAGGCGGGTCTCAACAGGGGAAAAACAACGGTTATTAAGATCCGGGGTTCCGAAGCTCCATCTATACGAGCTGCGTCTATTAACTCATCAGGCACCGATAAAGCATACTGCCTCATAAGGAATATCCCAAACACGCTGACATAGTTAACCACTATTACCCCCCAATAGGTGTTATTTCCTCCCCATCGCACCATGGTAAGGTAGAGGGGAATGACTCGAATGAAGGGGGGGATCATTATAGAGGAGAGGATAACTATGAAAATTACGTTCAACCCCGGACTGCGATACTTGGCTAATCCGTATCCTACCATAGTGGCAAAAAAAACCGAGCTCAAAGAGGCAACACCTGCTATGAGGAAACTATTAAAGAGGAGACGAGAAAGAGGAAAAGTATAGGCCAATTCGCTGAAGTTCTCCAGAGTGGGATGAGCGGGAAGAAAATGGATAGGGAGTTTGAACATTTCTGTATACGGCTTAAAGGCAGTGGTGGCCATCCACATGAAAGGAAGTAGAACTATTCCTGCCCCTCCCACCAAGATGAAGTAAAGGAAAATTGTACCCATACTCTCCACTATTTTGGATCTTTCTCTCATTCTCCTTGAGTCCCTCTCAGGGTAATATCTCCATCTCTCAATAGCTCATTCTCGTTCGCTGCTCTAAATACTTCATCTGAAGAATGGTAACTGCGAGAATTACCCCAAAAAGAATCAAAGCCATACCAGCTCCCCTTCCCATTCTATTATAGCGAAAGGCTGTTTGATACATCAAAAATCCCACTGTGTAGGTAGCACTGGCCGGTCCTCCCTCGGTCAGCATATAAACCTCTCCGAATACACTCAATCCATAGATGGTGTTGTAAACGAGAAGGAAGCCGGTGATAGGCATAATCAAAGGTAGAGTTATATGGATAAGCTGCCGGAAGCGGCTTGCGCCATCAACCTTTGCTGCCTCATAAAATTGTCTGGGTATGGTGAGAACCCCTGCTAGAAAAACAATTACATTGAAACCCAGTCTCAACCAGGCTTGCATCAAAGCCACACAGAAAAGAGCTACCCTCGGATCCATAATCCATCTCTGGGAGGGTAGGCTCAAAAGTTCCAGGATATGGTTGAATATCCCGAAAATAGGCTGATAGCACCAGGTCCATATTATGCCCGCCGCTATAACTCCGATGACACTGGGAAGAAAAAAAGCTGATCTAAAGACACCCCGAAATCGTCTTATTCTGGCGAGCAACACGGCAATAAAAAGAGCCGTAAAGGTAGTAAGGGAAACACTCATAAAGGTAAAGTAGAAAGTGCTTATAAAGGACTTGTGGAAAAGTGGATCTACCAGCACGCTTTTGAAATTTTCCAGACCAATGAATAAAGGAGCCTTTCCCGGTCCCAACCAGCGATGGAGGGATAGAAAAGCAGCATGATACATAGGGTAGGCCATAAACAATCCATACCATATAGCTCCGGGTAACACAAAGAGATATCCCCACTTCCTTGCTCTCAATTATTTGCTCCCCCTTGGACTTCCTTAATACACTTCCCCACCGGCGAATAACCGGTGGGGAAGCAACCGAAGTCTTGCTGCGAAGAGTACTATTTCTTCTTTGCCGCCTCCATAGCAGATGCAAGAGATTCTCTGGCTCTTCTTAAAGCAGCTTTAAGGTTTGTCTCTGCATCAGCCTTTTCATCTACTAAAGTAGATACTACCGCATGCCCAAGAATATCTTGGAACTCACCAAATAAACCCCAGCGATCATAAGCTTCCTCTCTAACAAGCGGTCTTCGGAACATCTCCTCGAATACATCCCTCCAAACCAGACCCTGTGCATATTCGCTGTCTTTATTAGCCTTGCGTCGTGGAAAGCCGCCAGCCAGCTCGCACAGCTCAAGATCGTGGGCGTCAGTATTCAAAAACATATTGAAATCCCAGGCCACATCTGGATATTTGGTACCTTTCCAGACAGAGTTAAGCAGATAGGCTTTCCATACCCCGACTTCGTATTGGCCGAAGGGGGCAGCACCATTGACGAGAGAAGCTATGCCGTAGTTCAACCAGGGGGCATCTCTTTTCAACACTCCTTCGAGGAATGCTTCCCTGTTAGTCATCGCCACCAGTCCTAATTTGAAAGCTTCCGCCGGTGCAGGCATATCAAGGCTGCATACCTTATATTTCCAGACCAGATCCTGGTAGAATTTCACCGCTTCCACAAAAGCAGGGGAATCCCAGGTCTGGACATCATTCCAATCCTCGGTGAACAGATATCCTTTGGTATCATCATGCCACCACCAGAGGAACTTGCTAAACTTGTCGGTAATTCCACCTTTGTGCCCAAAGTAACGTATTCCCCATCCTCCGCGAACCACCTTTCCTCCCGGACCGTATTTGGTAAGTTTTTTCATAGCCTCAACTAGCTCAGGTGCAACTTTCGGCGGGTTGTCTGGATCCAATCCAGTCTCTGTGAACATGTCTCTATTGTAGTATAGCATCTGACCAGGATCTAGTGCAGTGGACAGCCATCCCACGTATTTACCCTGATATTCCTTGTTGGCTCCATTCTGGGGATACTTTTGCAGTACATTTGCAGCATCAATAAACTCTTCTTCAAATATTCTTTCTGCCCATTCAGGAGCAGGTAGGGCTAGCCCCCATTGGTGAATTCGATAGTGGAAAAGAACAAATACATCGGGTGCCGTCCCAGCTTCTATGGCGGAAAGATACAGGGGCTCGTATTCAGCCGTCGGAATCTCTCTTACTTTAATTTTTACATTGGGATGGATCCGGCTATACTCATTGCCTACTTCCCTCGCCCACTTATACCAACCCGGCCGCTCGCCATACATTTCTCAGAAGGTTAGAGTAATGGGTTCGGTAGGAAATTTAAATTGTGGATTGTAGATGTCAATGGGCGTCTTCTCCTCCGCACCAATACTCGGGAATGTCAAGCCGAATGTTAGCCCGATTATCCCTACCAAAAGGACGCAGACTAATTTTGTCAACTTTAGCATCTTTTCCTCCGTAGTCTAATTTCTCCGAGGTTTCCCCTAGAAACACTGGCTATGTAGCCGCTTCCTGAGGAAACTCTCTTCTTTCGGTAAGCTAGATTGACCTGTCTATTCCTCACCTCCCCTCAAGCTTTTTATTTCTAGCTTCACTACCTTTGTACCGAAAGGTTGCATGAATATATGGTCTGAAAGACTTTTAGAAATTTCAATAGCATTTGACGCCATTTCCTCCATTGCCTTTCTAATTCTCTCCACCAATCTTTCCCTCCTCAATTACCTTGGGGTTAAAGATTTGGTTAAATCCTCAAAGACCTCCAAGACCTTCTCAACTTCCTCCTCATTAATTACCAATGGAGGCTTAATTTTAACCACGTTTCCCATTCCTAAAAATTTGCTCACTCCAAAAATGACCCCTCGCTTCAGGGCTTCTTTTTCGAATCTTAATGTTTCCTCACAAGCAGGCTCTTTGGTTTTTTTAT
>CAYYHL010000144.1:0-4903 GCA_964471775.1 uncultured Clostridia bacterium | reverse complement strand
TTGAAAAAGGGGCTCAGATTGGAGTCAATGTCACCCTGCTTCCCTTTATCACCATTGGAGAGGGTTCTCTGGTTGGAGGAGGAAGTGTAGTAACTAAAGACGTTCCTCCCCAATCCGCTGTCTACGGAAACCCGGCCCGAGTAGCAAGAGGTGTTGAGAGCATCAGGTGCGTAAGTGGTCTGACGGACAAGCCTTACGGAAACCATCGAATGCGCGGCGCTTGAGGTTCACAAACTTCAATGCCTTAACCCCTTTTCCTTTTGGCAGGTAATCAAATGGAACAGTCTAACGAAGATCAGGCTGAACAATGAAACACACGAGGATCGTTGATGGAATTGACCCTGGGGAACAGAGTCCTGCGACTAGGGTAAGCACAACGGAATCGAGGGAGTCTTTGGCAAATACAGAGGCCTTACCTCCTAAGCGGGTCCTGGATCTCGTGCTGACTTGTCTAATGCTTGTCGTCCTCTCCCCTTTGTTGCTTCTAATCATACTGACCATAAAGATCAGTAGCCCGGGACCGATTCTACACACGCAGGTAAGACTTGGAAAAAAGGGTAAGGCCTTTGTGCTGTACAAATTCAGGTCCATGTACGTTGATGGAGACGATGCCCACCATCGATCATATATTAAGGAATTGATCAAGGCGAGTAGTCCATACAAAGTTGCTGAGAACGGAGAGTCACTCTTTAAGATTTTCGATGATTCCAGGGTCACCACGGTCGGCAAGCTGATTCGAAAATACAGCGTAGATGAACTCCCTCAATTGCTTAACGTCCTAAGAGGCCAAATGAGTCTGGTGGGGCCAAGGCCCCCCTTGCCGTACGAATACGAGGAATATAGCGATTGGCATAGAAAAAGACTAGACGGAATTCCTGGAATTACCGGTCTCTGGCAGGTGAGCGGCAAAAACACGATTCCCTTTGACAGGATGGTTGAATTGGATATCCACTACCTTAAGAACTGGTCTCTCTGGCTGGATATCAAAATAATATTGCGGACGATACCCACCATGCTCAAGGGGGTCGGCTGTTGACAATCCGGATTCTTCCCAAAGATGGCTCCACTGCGAGGGAGGCAAAACGCCAAGCTCAAAAGAAAGGGGGAAATAGGCACGCAGTGAACAAAACAGAGTCAGTAGAAAAGCCAACTGATGAACCAGGGCAGACAAGGAAAACATCTACGGAAGCGATTAGCGCAACAATCGCAGCTGTAACTGACTCCTTAGCTAGAGAGGAAAGAATTATTTCGGTTGGTTTTGGGACTTCTCAAGTCATGGAAAAAAAGCAAGAAGAGGAAGGAATCCTTGAACAGAACAAACTATCCAAATACCGGCAAAGAAATTCCTGAAGTTTAGAGCCGGTAAGGGTTCGAGAGAGAGAATGAAGTGAGAGGAGGTAAGGAAAATGAGGAAAAGGATTGTAGAGTCTTCGATTGCTGGAGTGTTGGTTTTGGCTCTTGGTGTTGCTTCAACGCCAGCCAGGGCTGAGTTGAGTCTAAAGATTCTGGGAGGCCAGTACAGCCCTCATTTGCGAAAGATGAATGAGGACTTTGATGAGAACTGGAATAATCAGTGGGGTACCGATTTTGGATTTAAGGCGGGAGCGTTCTACGGCTTGGCACTGGGATACGATGTCGGTCCTCGGTTTGAGATCCGACTGGAGGGTCATAGTCTCGAGTCCAAAACAGATGATACATACTATCATTCCTGGGAGGGCTCGTCGGGCCTCTGGGAGCATTATCACCATGACGCCTTTAAATTGACCGTTACCCCCCTGATCTTCTCGGGGATCTACAAATTTTCCCCCTTTTATGTGGGAGCAGGAGTAGGTTCATTTTCTACTAAGCTTAGATGGGTCGGGGAGTATGATGAATATTTGAACGGATCTTGGTGGGATTCGTATTCTTCGGGTATGTCTGATAGGGATAGCCCCGCCGGTTTGGTGCTTTTGGCGGGAGTCGGCTCTCGGGGCAAGCGAGTTTCCTTAAATCTCGAGGCGCGCTACGTTATGCGCACGAAGGCCAAGCTCAAAGTGGACTGGTGGGAAACTTGGGATACCGAAGCTGACCTTAGTGGCTTACAGCTTAGTCTCCTGGCGGGCATTACCTTTACATAGCGCTTTTTTGGATACCTGCTTCCCCCATCCTTTCTCGAGGACTTGGGAGGATTTTGAAAAGCCCGTTGACGAGATAGGTAAGATTCATGGGGAGATAGGTCAGAAGTAGTAAGGAGGTGGATCATTGTCCTGAGGCCAACGACGTCGATAGGACCACCCGACAGACACGCTGGCATGTTTTCAAACCCCGAGATGGGCAAAATCAAGTAACCTTCTAAAAAAGAAAGAGGCAAAAGTTGTTGACCGCACAACTTTTCGCAAATCAAAAAAACAGGTGGCAATTGCAGGGAACGCTGTAGTTTATAGTCTTTCTATGGCTCCTAGGCGGCACCTTTCCAACGTGCAGCTGAGCCAGCGATAAGGACGCTCTACTTTCCCTCTTGCTTGAAGTGACCAGGCATAGATAGGTTTGGCGGAGTGTTGAAACGCTTCTCCGGTTTCCGACAAACACGCAAAGCGGGCCAAAATAACTGGATTGAATCTTTCTCATCAAGATGGAGCAGAAATTATGTTCATAGATTTTGACGTTCTCTTTTGATTTCCCTTTGGCTCTAGGGTGCCAACTAGCAAGACGCCCAAAAGCGATCAGGCTCAAAGCTAAACGTAATGAAGTGTGAGAAGTACCAGGCCTCGACCTTGTACATACCCGGGATACTTTATCAGGTGTCTTCCCGAGGCGGCATAGCCAAGTGGCAAGGCGAAGGACTGCAGATCCTTCATCCCTGGTTCGAATCCAGGTGCCGCCTCCAGACCATTTGATGAACATCGTACAAAATGCTGAAAGTAGCTAATGATAAGCAGAATCCGATTTGCAGGAAACCCCCATCTTGGTTTGGACGTCTGGAAGCCTGAAGTCGGTTAACAATTGACTACACGTCGTATCATAGCACTCACTACAAGCTCTTACCATGAAGCAAAAAGCCCGAGCTTTGTAACTGGTCATTATACAAGGATGGGGCTGGTCTGACGTAGCTCAGCCTTGCGGTCTTGTTGGTTGTTCCTGACTGTAATGATTTCCCGGGATGGCCTCCAGCTGTTTACTATTGATATGCCCAGGCGGCCTTAGTATGATCTGCGAGCGCAAAGAAACTTCTGAGGCCCGGCGCTCTCCTGGGGGAAGAGGCCCAGAGGGATTGGAATATCATTGCTCCCCAGGGGTTCCTTACCCAGGAATCCCTAGGCACTGTAGTAATCAGGTTGCAGAGAGGTTGAATGTACATCCTAACACGGTAGCGGACTATCTAAAGACAGGCATTCCCCCAGCAGTGAAGCTTAGCAGAGTTTGGAAAGTAGACGAAGAAGATCTTGAGGAATTTATGAGAGCAAGGAGAACAAGGAAGAATTCTATACGTAAGGAGGACCAAAAAGAATGGAACTGGAAGACATTTCGATTGACCGAATTAGGCCAAGACCCCAATCAGCCAAGAAAACTTGTTGATAGGTCCACGTTGTTGTTTTATGTGCCCATCACCACGCTGGCTGCGGTGTTATCGTTTGTACAAACCACTTTAAGGAAGTACAACCGGAAGAGGTGTCTTTGACAAAACAGCGATAGGCAATGAAATAGATATGATAAGACATGCTAATCACAAAGACTTGAAAGGTATCGCTAAAATACACAAAGAGAGTTATCCAGAGGATCATTTTTTGAACGAATTGAGTCTTGATTTAATTGCGAATTATTATGGAAGTTTTCTAAAATATCGTGCCATTTTTTTGGTTTGTGGCATAGGCGGAAGAATTTATGGATTTCTTCTTGGAGGGGAAGGAGACGTTCTGAACAAAGCAAGAAATGATTTCATAAAACAAAACAAATGCAGGCTGACATTATATGTTATCGCGAGATTCTTTTCTATGAAGTTCATGAGGGGGTTTTTACCAAGAATTGTAGATTTGGCACAGAACAGGCTTCGTAAACAGCCAGACAAAAGAGAGTTGTCTAGATCTAGAGTATCTTGTCATGGGCTGATTTCTATTGCTGTTGCTAACGAGATGAAAGGAAAGGATCTTGGAAAAGCCCTTCTGGACAACTTTGAAGATCAACTACGAAAATTGGGAGTTGAAAAATGTGTAGTTTCTGTAAGAAAAAACAATTTTCGGGCTATTAAATTCTACCGTAAGAGCGGTTTTTGTCTGCAGAAAGAAACTGCTGCCGACATACGCATGTACAAAACCTTTTCATTATAGAAAACTCTAGCTGTGGGTTTGGCTGTCACATGGTCCTAATCCTCATTCCTCAGGGACTTCCTCTTGTCTCCATTTCCTTGTTGCTCCATTGCAGCCAAGATCGGAACTTAACGAGGTTTTGCGACCAAGGGGGAAACTTGGGTCGAGAACCTGCAAGGCTCGATCCGTTGAATTCCTACAGAAAACCCCGATCCGAAGACCTCAGGGGAGCGTGGTTGAGCATCGCAGCCCAAGGCGAGGAGCCGAAAAGCTGACTCCTCGTTATGTCAGTTTTGCGAAGACATTGAAAGCACTCTGCGTTACTGGGGTTCGACAAAATGTTGATTCTTGAAAACGGACAAGAATTCTAAAGGAAGGGGGCATCTTCATTTGATCATTAAGTCTACTTCCCCAAAAGACTTAGCAACCCGTAAACAAGAAAAGCTGGCCAGACAAACGCTTTCAGAAAACCTATGACTCCCATCCAGAAACCTGCAGCATGAGATATGTAGTATACTGCTGCACCAACAACACCTAATCCATAAACGGCACCGGCTGGACCACACGAACGAATATCATGTTTGGCATTCTTTTTCTCCATTGTTCTTCACCCCTTATCA
>CAYYHL010000143.1:0-4968 GCA_964471775.1 uncultured Clostridia bacterium | reverse complement strand
ATTTGCATAGCTTTTAGAACCGATGTGCTAAACTCTGCTAGATCTCCCGTAAGAGAGAGCAGAATTCCTAAACGAACTTCTCCAGCTTGACCGACCGCTCCCATCATAGGAGCAAGAAGACCTAAGCTCAAACTCAAAACAATCAAGATCCCTTTTCTAACATACCTCGTCCTTGCTTTCATCAAATGCCTCCTTGTCCTCACACAATTAACGAATGTTATTCTCCATGGTCGAGCGGGATCAGATGATCACCTCCTTCCAACGGGCTCGACCTTTTTCGTTCTTGGAGAAACCTTCTCATTCTAATTCTTATCTTTTCTTTGGTGGAGTTTCCTCCATTCTCCCAGAGATGCTTGTATAGCCCCTTTTGCCTTCTGCAAGTCTTTCTCTTCCAGGCCCTCGAGAATCACCTGATGATACCTGGCGCTTATGCTTGGACCATCGGGGAAATAACTCCATTGCTCTAGCGATAGAGAAGATGCCAGTATCTTCCAAACTGCCTTGGAGAGTTCTATCACTAAAGGATTATGGGTTCCTTCTGCTAACGCATTGTGGAAGTCTAAGTCGTCTTCCAACAGCTTATCCATCTTTTGAATTTCCGCTAGATCCGCTTTCAGGTTTTCTGTCACTCTCTTCATTTTGCTGATGTCTTCAGGGGTCACTTTATGTATAGCAATCTCCAAGATTCCTATCTCCAACATTTCTCGCAACTCCCATAGTTCTGCCGGAGTTTTCTTTCTGAGAATAAGACTAAAAATGACAGGATGTAAGGTGGAATCCGGAATGCGTTTCGAGATGTAAGTACCCTCTCCCCGCCTTATCTGCACTACCCCTAAGGCGACCAACATCTTGATAGCTTCCCTCAGCGCATTGCGACTTACCGCAAATCTTTTCATCAATACCGTTTCCGAGGGTAATTTGCTACCGGGTTCTAAGTCGCTCTCAATTAGAGCGTTTGTGATTTGTTCAATGATTCTCTGAACAACAGAAGTTTCACTTCCCAGTTTCTTGAATCCGTGTCTTTCCATCTATAGGCTCCCCGGATAGGAGGTAGGACGTCCTATCTGTCATTTTAGTTCGAAAGCCAAAAAATGTCAAGCCAGCCTCGCTCTCACTTCTAACCGCCAAAATCCCCAAGTCACGGAGGACCTGACTACAGTTCCGTTTCATACTCCCTGCGTCAATCACAAGCCAGAGCCAACCGATCGATGCATATACACCCAAACGCCTGGTACCTGAGCAGGTAGTTCTGGCTAGATTCTTGGCATACATATGAACGCCGCTCACTACCACAGCGTTAGCTGCCGAAGTAGTCCTAGGCAGTTTCTTGGGGTTTATTCGGAGTCGTGTCTCAAAAAGCTGCAGTACTGGAATGGACTGGAAACCCATGGTTGTTACTGGAGCTATTTCATAAAGGAGAACATGTCATTTGCTTTGGAAATATAGTTCGGCTCAGATTTCCGTGTCCCTAGGAATCAACAAAAGAAAGTATTGACTTTCTTCTTCAAATAACGATAATGACAGCTCCAATTGGGAGTGAACCTCAGCAGAATCGCGAACGATTCTTGAGGGAAGCACGATCATTGGAACCTGGTGTAGGAGAGCAAGCTAAAGCAGAAATAATGGTGGAGAGCGTTGAGAGAAAAAAGTGCAAAATCTGACAATACGGAAAAGAAACCTCTAGTCAAGCCAAATCCAGAAGGAGGTTATGGCCTGAGCATCCGGCAGGCGAAGGAAAGACTCATGAAGGTGGACGCATCTGACATTTGCAGGAGATGCCAAGCGAATTACTCCCCGCAAGGAGGTTTTTCCCTCCCCTATCTCAATTATACTCTGCGAGTTGACCCTGAAAGTTATGCCGTCTCTTTTCCCGATCCTGAAAGATATCTCGATCCAGCCTTTGAGGTGATGACTCTGCACTACCTCACAGATGCTCAACCTGTCAAGCCAACCCATAGGTGGGTGAGTTATCGGGAGCTACCCAACGGGGGGTTCTACTATCCGGTTTTTCGTGCCAGGGCAGAAAACCCTTTAAGCAGGGAACTTGGTAGTCAGCCAGAGTTGTTTGAAAGGGCTGCCCGCAGCTTAGGTGGTGAACCGATTCAATATGGCGACCTCGCTTTCAAAGTCATCACCTTCCCAAGGCTTCCTCTCGCATATATTCTCTGGGCAGACGGTGAGGAGTTTCCGGCCAATGCGTCGGTTCTGTTCGACAGCTCATCCGAAGATCACCTAAGCATAGAGGATCTCGCTCATCTGGGCGAGATAGTAACCAAAGAGCTTATACGATCAGCCCAGCGAATATAATAAATCGTATCACCCCCGGATAGAACAACGACTCAAAGATTCCTTGAATAAAAAAATGGAAATGTCGCCCGAAGGCTCGAATAAATGAACAAGAAACCTCTCTTCTTTTATGGATGGATTATTCTGGCACTTTCTTTTGTTGCTATGGTTTTAGCTCATGCAGCTCGCAATTCATTTTCCGTTTTTTATGTAGAGATTCTACGTGAATTTGGATGGAGTAGAGCCAGTACCGCAGGAATTTTCTCCGTTAATCTCATTGTATACGGAATAGCTGCTCCTTTTGCTGGAGCTCTGGTTGATAGATTCGGACCCAAAAGGCTTCTCCTGACCGGGGGAACCATTCTGGCTTTGGCTACTGCGCTGTGCAGCAGAGCACATACCATATATCATTTTTATATCTTGTTTGGCCTGGCAGGTGCTATTGGTACCAGCCTCATAGCCTATCCAGCCAGTGTTCCTGTCTTGGCCCGCTGGTTTGTCAGAAGAAGGGGAATGGTCTTTGGAATATTTGACGCAGGATGGGGGGCATCTTTGTTTGTGGTGCCTCTCGTACAATACTTAATTACACAATTTGGCTGGCGTACATCCTTCATTTGGGTCGGCGTCCTGGTAGCGGTTATTCTACTGCCCCTGGTTGCTCTTTTTTCACGTCACAGCCCTGAAGACATGGGCCTTTTGCCGGACGGGATTGATGCTGCAAGAATGTCTAAGTCAGCTCACCATGAGACAGAGAGGATAGTGAAAGTAAATAAGAACCCGGTGAATATCGATTGGACCTTAAGAAGAGCTATGGGGACGTATCGGTTCTGGCTTATCTTTTGTGTATTCTTCTGCATTTTTGGGTTTGTCCCATACCTTGTGGTGGTTCATCAGATCGCTCTAATGAGAGACGTTGGACTCAGCAGTACCTTCGCCGCCTCGCTAGTGACCCTGGTGGCAATAATGATAATTCTGGGAAACATCAGTGCTTCTATCTCGGATAGGATTGGCAGGGAAAAAACATTTAGCTTGGGATGTTCTCTCTTGACACTGGGTCTTTTTATGCTTTTGCTTCTTAAAAGAAGCTCCCAAAGCTGGATGCTTTACTCATATGCAGTTTCTTTGGGGCTGGGTCTGGGAATGACTGCACCCGTTCTGAGCGCAGCAGTAGCCGATATGTTTCAGGGCAAGAATTTCGGTTCTATCAACGGATTTATGACGCTGGGTTTCGGATTGGGAGGTACTGTGGGGCCCTGGTTCGGAGGGTTTGTGTTTGATCTTACAAAGAGTTATTCTGTAGCTTTGGCAGTGGCTATCCTGTTGACCTGCACCTCTATTGTCATCTTGTGGATTGCAGCCCCCAGAAAAGTGAGAAAGATGGGGAAGGGGGGACCACAAACCCTATCCATCTCGCCTGGTAGCTCCTAGTCTTTCCCTATGATATTCTTGAAGAGACTTTGGTAGGATTTTGTGTTTCTTTATGGCTTCAGCACCTTGAACACTGGCCTGGGCGGCCGCTATTGATGTAATGTAGGGGACTTTGTGCTGTATCGCCATTATACGAATATAACTATCATCATACTTGCTGGTGCGACCAACTGGTGTGTTGATGATAAGCTGGATATCCTTGTTCTTGATGGCATCAACAATGTTCGGTCTTCCTTCATGTAATTTCTTTATTTTTTTGTTTGGTATGCCATGCTCTTTCAAAAGGCGGCTTGTGCCTTCTGTAGCGTAGATGCTAAACCCCAGTCTGTGAATTCCTCTGGCTATGGGGACAAGGTATGGCTTATCTTTATCTGCAATCGTAAGGAGAGCATTTCCTTCCACAGGAAGTACTAGACCAGCGGATTCTTGCGCTTTATAGAAAGAAAGTCCAAATGTATCAGCAATCCCCATGACCTCTCCAGTAGCTTTCATTTCAGGACCAAGTAGAGGATCCACGCCAGGGAACATGTTGAACGGGAAAACTGCTTCTTTAACACCAACATACGGAAGTTCATACTTCTTGAGTTCAGGAAAATCCTTGAGTTTCTTACCGAGCATTAGATAGGTCGCAATACGGGCTATAGGGATCCCTGTGACTTTAGAAACGAGAGGAACCGTACGTGAAGCTCTGGGATTGGCCTCTAGAATGTATACCCTGTCATCAGATATAGCGTACTGAATGTTTATGAGACCGACAACCTTCAATTCCTTCGCGATTTGAGCTGTGTATTTCTCTATGGTTTCTAGGTGCTTGTCTTTTATGGTCCTGGGAGGAATCGCGCAGGCAGAATCTCCCGAATGAACACCCGCGAGCTCTATATGCTCCATAATAGCAGCGACAAAAGTCTTATTCCCGTCACAAAGAGCATCAACCTCAGTCTCAATAGCATTTTCAAGGAATCTATCAATAAGCATCGGGTATTCAGGACTGACCTGAATAGCTTCCTTAGCATATTTTCTGAGCATTGACTCATCGTACACAATCTCCATGCCACGACCGCCAAGTACAAAAGAGGGCCTGACCATGAGAGGATAACCAATCCTGTTGGCAATTTCCACGGCTTCCTCAAGACATCGAGCTGTGCTGCTTTCCGGCTGGGGCATCCTGAGAGAAATCATTTTTTCCCTAAAACGTTCTCTATCCTCGGCAAAACCAATACTCTCAGGGCTCGTGCCCAGGATCCTCACCCCGCT
>CAYYHL010000142.1:0-5029 GCA_964471775.1 uncultured Clostridia bacterium | reverse complement strand
GAAGCCTCAGCCACAGCAGATGCCACTGCCCCACCACCTCCCAGTAATCTTACAGCCACAGCCATTGCTGGAAACGGCATCCAGCTCACCTGGACCGCTTCTTCTCCTGAAACTGATGTAGCTCAGTATAATATCTACCGGGCCACTACCTCTGGGGGCCAGAGTTACACGTCTCCCACCTATACTGTATCGGCTGGCAGCAGCAGCCACACTGACACCTCTGTTAGCGATGGAGTGACCTACTACTATGTGGTGAGGGCTCAGGATGCGGCCGGCAACATAGAAACCAATACTAACGAGGTCTCAGCCACAGCAATCGTTAGCGGTCCCTCAGCTACCGTTTCCCAGATCTATATCAAATATGCAGGACAGGTTCTTTATGACCTTGCCTCATCGACGGATTCCGATGATCCTGCCGTCTTTGCTAAGGGCAAGGTCGACGAGATCTATCTACGACTGGGCCTACATGGTGGATTCGAACTGAGCGAGACTTCCTCCAGCATTGCCTTGTTCAAGGGTGTGGATGATAGCGCCGAGGCGGTTTCCGGAAGCCAGGAGATCAATGAGGGAACCGGGTGGGCTGAGCTGATTTTCCATCTTGATCCCGTGTTTGATCCAGCTTTGGACAGGCATTCCCGGGATGATGTTTACTGGGTGGATGCTTCTGCAGTCAGTACAACCGGCAGTAGCAACGATTTTGATTTTTACTTTGTTTACGACACCACTTCTCCTGAAGTTCCTGATTTTGGAATAGCTTCTTTCAACTCGTCCGCTGGTATAATTAGCGTGTCCGGCACCACGGAGTCCGACGCTTCTGACCCTCAGGAGGTGGAGATATTCCTCAATGGGCAGTCTCAAGGAACAGTTACCGCCTACGCAACCGGTGATTTCAGTAAAGACAACATGAGTTTGGTTACAGGGGATAATTTCATCACCGTGCAATCAACTGATAGGGCAGGCAACAAGAGCACTCTTTCCGGATCTCTTCACCTCGAGTACAATCCCCGGAATCTTCTTTCCCTCGTTGTTCGCTCTTCTCACGTGGTAAGGTCAGGGTCGGCCACCATACCTGTCAGGGTCATTTACTCTGTAAGCGAACCGGCTGAAGTAGCCATTTTAGTCTATAATCTCCATGGGGAAATAGTTAAGGAATGGAGTGAGTGGGTGAGTCCCGGTGAGGAACCGGAGTGGAGCTGGTCTGGGGACAATATGTACGGTGAGATGGTTAATAACGGGGTCTACATCCTGAAGGTGACTGCCCGTGACAGCGAGGGAAGAACGGACAATGCGACCAAACTCCTGGGGGTTTTGCGGTAGAGGGCGAGATGAGTGTTTTCTGCTGGCGATTTTTCGCTGAGACAAATCCTTTTGGAGATAGAAAGGCAAGGAAGCTCGGAAGATGAGAATTTGGGCAGGGAGAAAAAAATGGGCAGAAAAATGACCAGATGTTTTTTGTTCGTGACTTTGGCATTTTTGTTGGGCTGGCATATCCCTGCCTTAGCTATGCCTCCGAAGCCGGGTCTTCTTGAGCCGGATCCAGTCACTGGTCTGTCCAAATTGACTGGTAGACCAATAGTTCGGCCCCCCAGACCGCTGGGGCTTAACCGACCGGAACCGTTCAAAGCAGAACTGGTGACAGGTACGAACAATATCTTGGTCATAGTAATAGATTATCCTGGTCTTTCTGCTACCCAAACGGCAGCCTCTTTTACCGATATGGTAAATGGACCGTGGGCAACGGGGAGTGTAGACGATTACTATGGGGAGGTCTCCTACGGTATCTTTGGACTGTCCGGGGTGACTTATGGCTGGTACAGGGCAGCTAATAACCATACCTATTATGCAAATTTTGATGGGATTTCAGGCACGGATGATGATTTTGGCGGCGGAGCATATCCTCATAATGCACCAAGATTGGTCGAGGAAGCTGTAGATGCTGCTGAGGAAGCAGGAGTTAATTTCTCCAACTTCGACAATGATGGGGATGGATTTGTGGATACGGTGTTCATAGTTCATGCTGGTCGGGGCGCAGAAGCCACAGGTAATCCAGATGATATTTGGTCCCACAAGTGGTCCATTAGCAGCGGGGGTGGAACATCTAGATACTACGATGGTGTCATCATCGACACCTATAATATTCAGCCAGAGCTAAACAGCGTGGGAGGTCATATCGAAATTGGGGTATTCGCTCACGAATATGGGCACGTCTTAGGACTTCCTGATTTATATGATACCGACGGCAGTTCAGAGGGCATAGGGAACTACGGTCTGATGGGGGCAGGCTCATGGGGAGCAGATGGCGCTTCCCCAGAAAGACCTTCCCATATGTGCGCTTGGTCAAAAGCTTATTTGGAATGGATCAGTCCCACTGTCATCACGGAGGATACCTCAGACCAGGCTGTAAATCAAATTGAGACCAACTCAGAAGTCTACAAACTCTGGGCGAGAGGAAGGCCCCAAGCTGAGTATTTCCTTGTTTCCAACCGTCAAAAGGTAGGCTTCGATTCCAGGTTTGTTGGAAACGGAGGTCTTTTGATCTGGCATATCGATGAGGATGTGATTAATGCTAGCCTTTTCTGGAATACGGTAAATGACGATGAGAACCACAAAGGGGTGGACCTGGAAGAAGCTGATGGTCTCAATGATCTGGACTTGGGAAGAAATAGAGGTGATGCGGGAGACTTCTATCCCGGGTCAACTAATAATAATGTTTTCGATGATACCTCCAACCCCAATAGCCGGGACTATTCAGGAGTCAGTAGTAAGGTGGAAGTTGCTAATATTGGCTCCTCCGCAGACCCAATGAGGGCTGATGTTAAGGTGGGTATCCCCGCCATTGCTCCAAACCTGGAGAGTCTAATTGTCTATCCAAATCCATTTGAGCGTGCGGCGGGCCACTCTTATGTCACATTCGAGGGATTAACTCAGCAGGTGACTATCCGCATCTTCAATTTATCCGGAGAGCTCGTGAGAAAAGAGGAGGTAAGCTCGCAATATAGTTGGGATTGGGATGTGAAGAATACGGAGGGAGAGAAAGTCGCCAGAGGTATCTATGTGTGGGTAGTTACCAACCCTGTCGGAGAGAAGAAAACTGCTAAGATCGGTATAATCAAGTGATAGAGGGTTAGGTTAGCATTGAAGAGGCAAAAGGGCTATTCACATAGTAAGAAGGTGAGTCTCAAGTGGATTGGTCTAGATGGAAGGATGCAGGAGAAAGGAGGCAGAAGTGTTTTTGAGGAGAGGAAACAGGAAAAAGGCTTTTTCAAATTTCAATAGGTTTGCGGCGATTCTGTGTGTCTTGGTATCGAGTCTGGTGGCGGCACCAGTCTTTGCGGATGAGAGCACGGTGAGTCTTGCCCCAATAAATCCGAAGTTTGAGAAGTACATGGACCTTGTTCAGGCCGGGAGACCGCCAGAGCTAATTACTGCTGAGGGATACTATTTGGGTTTTCTCCCCAGTCCCCTGGACATGACTCATACCAGAGGCTTAAGCGTTATTCCAGAAGCTATGAGAGCTATCTACCCGGGATCCTATGATCTAAGAACCCTGGGCCGCCTGACCCCGATTAAGGACCAGGGAGCTTGCGGCTCATGCTGGACTTTTGCCACCTATGCTTCCCTTGAGTCCTGGATTTTGGGGGAGGGAACCCTCACCCCTGATTTTTCCGAGAACAACCTCAAGAACTGTCACGAGTTTAACTGGACTGGATGTGAAGGTGGAAATCGCTGGATGAGCACAGCTTACCTTGCCCGGTGGGACGGACCAGTAGATGAAGCCAGTGATCCCTACCATGCGTACGAGGAAGCCTGTATCCTTGGACTAGAGGAAAAAAAGCACGTTGAAACAGTCCTTATGACCCCTGATCGGGCAAGCTCGACGGACAATGACAATATCAAGCAAGCTGTCATGGATTATGGGGCAATGTATACGAGCATGTACTACGGTAGTTCTTATTACAACGAGACCAACTATACGTACTACTACAGTGGAACGGACCCGAGCAACCACGCCGTTGCCATTGTGGGCTGGGACGATGACTTTGACAGAAAGCTCTTTAATCCTCCATATCCTGCGGGCAGCGGTGCCTGGATTATTCGAAATAGCTGGGGCAGCGGCTGGGGTGAGAACGGTTACTTCTACATCTCATACTATGACAGCAACATAGGAAAAGATAATGCTTCATTCATCAATGCTGAGGAGCCTGACCATTACAGTATCTACCAGTATGACCCATTGGGTGATGTTCTCAACATGGGGTATGGTACGAGCACTGCCTGGGGAGCAAACATCTTTACTGCCATATCTAATGAAAGCTTAACCTCGGTTGCTTTTTACGCTGGTACGGCAGGTACCTCCTACGAGGTCTACATTTACGATACCTTTAGCGGCAGCAGTTTCTCGAGTCTTTTGGGAAATAAAAGCGGCACACTCAGCTATCCTGGCTATCATACAATTGATCTTGACTCTCCCATCCCACTCACTATCGGAGGTGATTTCGGAGTGGCAGTCAAAGTTACCACCCCGGGATATGACTTTCCCATTCCCATTGAATGTCCCGTCCCCGGATACTCCGATGCGGCGACGGCCAACGCCGGGGAAAGCTATGTAAGCTCTAACGGAAGCTTTTGGACGGACATCACATCCAGCTACAGTAATACCAACGTGTGCATCAAGGCCATAGCAACGCCACCTACCATCAGTCCAGACTTAACAGGCCTCATAGTCTATCCCAATCCCTTCGAGGCTGCGGCGGGTCATTCTTATGTTACATTCGAGGCATTGACTGAAGAGGTAACCATCCAAATTTTCACCGTCTCCGGCCAGCTGGTGAGGAAAGAGGAGATAAGCGGCCAATACAGCTGGGATTGGGATCTGAAGAATACGGATGGAGAGAAAGTCGCCAGAGGCGTCTATATCTGGATGGCCACCAATCCCGCCGGAGAAAAGAGAACAGGCAAGATCGCTATAATGCAATGATAGAAGGAAATGATCCAAAGATGATATGTAGTGAGGAAGGGGTGAAGTCCC
>CAYYHL010000141.1:0-5140 GCA_964471775.1 uncultured Clostridia bacterium | reverse complement strand
GTTGAAAGGGCAGAAAAAGCGGGAATAACTGCCATAATCCAGCCAGGAGGAGCTTCGCGGGATAAAGAGGTAATAAAGACGGTAAATGAACACCGGATGGCTATGTTATTTACTGGAATAAGACATTTCAGACATTGAATCATCCTTGCTGCATACCCATTGCCCAGCATGCACTCTAAGGTAGGAGAGGTCATAGGATATGGCGTGCTGCTGAGAAGACAAGCGTGAACCCCGTCCCTTCAGACCACTATCCCTCTAAGGCTGGCTGGTGAGTAGACATGTTTCCTCACCAGCAAATATGGGGAGAAATGGTGAGGGAAGCGGGATCCTTAGTTTTTTTGACCAGATGGAAGGTTTGGCTCCCAGAGGGGGAAGGCTTTCATAGGGAAGAGCATACAACAAGATGAGGAGCTGAGGAAGAGATTAGCACTCATATGCAGGAGCTCGGCGCGGCAGCTCGGCATGCGTACGAGATGAAGCGATGTTTTGTTATGGTGATGCCTTGAGTTATGTGAATTCCTTAATCAACCATGAGAGAAAGGATCCCTGCAGTTATGACGGGCGATCTTTCAATCTGGAAAGAATGAATCATCTTCTGAGTCTTCTGGGTAGACCCCATCAAGATCTAAAGACAATCCATATAGCGGGAACCAAAGGCAAAGGTTCCACAGCAGCCATCGCCGCTTCGATTCTCACAGCGGCTGATCTTAAGGTAGGGCTGTACACCTCTCCTCACCTCGTCAGTCCTCGGGAAAGAATCAGGATAGGCTCCTCCCTCATTACACCCGAGGAGTTTGCCTATTTTCTTTCTGGAATAAAATCCAGAGTAGAGGCCACGCCCTATCTTGAACCCACTTTTTTCGAAGTCTACACTGCCCTTGCCTTCGTCTATTTTTCGTACCAGAAAGTCGATCTGGCTGTTCTTGAGACAGGACTGGGCGGCAGATTAGATGCCACCAACGTCGCGCTCCCCCTGGTAGGAATCATTACCCAGATAAGCTTTGACCATATGGATAAATTGGGTCACAATCTTGCCTCTATTGCGAGAGAAAAGGTCGGAATTATCAAAGAAAGAATAGATGTGGTCAGTTCCCCCCAGGAAGACACAGTTTCTTCCGTCATTGAAGAGGTTTGCCGGGAAAAAAAAGCTCACCTATATCGGGTCGGGAAAGAAATCAATTTTGAGCTTTTGGACGCAAGTCTTGACGGTCAAAGATTCCTGGTGGAAACGACTGCCAGAACTTACCCCGATCTTTTTCTCTCCCTTCTGGGTCAGCATCAGGTGGTCAATGCAGCCACGGCCATTGGGGCAGTGGATTTGCTTGAAAGCCACGGAATTCTCATCCCGAGGAAGGCTATTGTTGAAGGACTTAGGAAAGTTGAGTGGACAGCAAGAATTCAGGTCATTTCCAAGGATCCTCTTCTCATTGTAGATTGTGCTCACAATGGTGCCTCGGCACTGGCACTATCCAAATGCCTGAGAGAGCTTTTTCCAGGGAAGAGAATCATCCTGGTTCTAGCTATCCTACAAAACAAAGATGTGAAGGAGATAGGAAGAGCACTTTTTCCGCTGAGCGAGACAGTCATTCTGACCAAGGCTGACAGCCCCAGATCTATGGAACCCGAGGAGATAAAAACGCTGCTTGGGGACCTGTGTTCGGGAAAAACAGTTATCGCCAAAAATGCTCGGGAGGCAGTGAAGTATTCCCTTCGTCTTACCAACCGAGAAACTCTTATTTGTTTTGCTGGTTCTTCCTATCTTGCCGGTGAGGTGCTCGCTCTGGCGAACAAATCTGCTAAACTAGGTGCAGAAAAGGAGGAGAGAGGAGGTAAAACATGCCTAAGGGTATAGCCGCCTCCCCTGGAATTGCTGTAGGAAAGGCCTACATTCTGGAAAAGGAGGAGTATTGCATCCTGGAATACAAGATAAGAAAGGAAGAAGTAGAAGGGGAATTAGAGAGATTCGAGGCGGCGGTAGAAAACTCAAAGAAGGATCTGGAGAAAATTAGGAAAAGGGTCGAGGAAGAACTGGGAGAAAAGGAAGCTTACATTTTCCAGGCTCACCTCTACATCCTGGAAGATCCCCTCTTTGTCCAGGACATCACCAAAAGGATAAGAAGGCAGAGGCTAAATGCGGAAGCAGCAGTAAGAAGAACTCTTAACGTCTTTGAAGCAAAATTTGCTTCCGCGCGAGCGGAGTTTATCCGGAGAAGATTCGGTGATGTGGAGGATGTAGGAGAACATATCCTGCGGAATCTCCTCAAGCGGCCCACCCTAACTCTTTCTCATCTTGAAGAAAAGATAATTGTGGTGGCGAATGATCTTGCCCCTTCGGATACCGCTTCCATGCAGAAGAGCAAGATTCTTGGCTTCGCCACCAATGTGGGAGGAAGAACCTCTCACAGCGCTATAATGGCTCGGTCTATGGAAATTCCTGCCGTGGTTGGTCTGGGGAGTATTACCAGTAAGGTTCAGCCTGGATCAGTTGTCATCTTGGACGGAAACAGGGGCCGAGTAATTGTGAATCCCACCTCTCGGCAACTGGCAAACTACCGGAAGGAAAAAGAGAGATTTATTTCTCATAGGAAAGAACTGGAGATCTTGAGGTCCCTTCCTGCTCAGACACTGGATGGTCGAGAGGTAGGCCTGGCAGCTAATATCGCTGGACCAGAGGAAGTAGATCTTGCTGTAAGAGAGGGAGCAGAAGGAATAGGACTTTACCGTACCGAGTATCTTTACATGAATAGAAGTACCTTGCCTTCCGAAGATGAACAGGTGGAAGCCTACAAAAAAGTGCTGGAGAAGGCGGCTCCTAGCTCCGTGATCATCCGGACTCTGGATTTGGGAGGAGATAAATTCCTCTCACACTTCCCCGTGCCAGCAGAGATCAATCCTTTCATGGGCTGGAGGGCCATAAGATTGTGTTTGGAAAGAGTTGACATTTTTGAAACTCAGCTGAGAGCTATCTTGAGAGCGTCTCGATTCGGCAATTGCAAAATCATGTATCCAATGATCTCCGGAGTAGAAGAAGTCAGGAAAGTGAACCGAATCCTGATTGGAATAAAGGAGAAATTGAAAAGGGAAGGTACTCCCTTCGCTGAAAACGTGGAAGTGGGGGTCATGATTGAAATTCCCTCAGCTGCTATCATAGCCGACCTTCTGGCCAAGGAGGTAGATTTCTTCAGTCTGGGTACTAATGACTTGATTCAGTACAGCCTGGCTGTTGATCGAGTTAATGAAAAAGTGGCTTACCTGTACCAACCTCTTCATCCTACTATCCTGAGGCTAACCGATAATGTCGTTAAATATGCCCATCGAGAGGATATCTGGGTGGGAGTATGCGGAGAAATGGCCAGTGATCCTCTCTCTGTCCTCATCCTCCTGGGGCTGGGAGTAGATGAATTCAGCGTTGCACCAACCAGCCTCCTGGAAATAAAGAAGATTATTAGAAGTGCGACCTGGGAAGAAGTTCAAGGAATTGCGGCCAGACTCCTCAAGTCCAAAACCTCCTATGAGGCAAAGAGATTTGCTGAGAGAAGACTATCCCGAAGAATCAAGAAGATTATGGAAGGCAATTACAATGCTGGATGATTTGAGAAAGACAGAAGCCATTGACAGAGAGAGAATGAGGAATCTCTTATTGGAGTTCCCCCTTCATTGCCAGAGAGCACACCGGCTGGCAGAAGACTATCCTATTCCCAAAGGGCTTTTAGAGAAAAGGCAGAAGATCATCGTTAGTGGACTGGGAGGATCAGCCATAGGAGGAGAGATTTTGAAAACACTGCTCTACAATGAGCAAGATGTAACTGTTTTCATCAACCGAAACTACTCTCTGCCAGAATTCGCCAACAGAGAAACCCTGGTTTTTGCGGTGAGTTATTCAGGCAATACGGAAGAAACCTTGGCCGCATACAGGGAAGCCAGGAAGAAAGCTTGCCCAATTTTCTGTATCTCCTCCGGTGGTAAGCTTTCCCGGATAAGCCAGGACGATAACGTTCCGTGTCTCGCCATTCCCCCTGGGATGCCCCCTCGGTATGCTCTCGGCTACCTGTTTATTCCCCTGTTAAGAATGTTGGAGAGAGCGGACTGGGTGAGACCCCATGATTACGGGGAACTTTCCAAAATCTTGGAAAATGTTCGGGATAGACTCACCCCCTCGGTCCCCACCAGGGAAAACCTGGCCAAACAGACTGCACAGGACCTTTACGGAAAAGTACCCCTCATCTGGGGGGTAGAGGGAAGAACAGATGTGGTAGCACACCGACTGAAGACGCAGTTCAACGAAAACAGCAAAATTCTGGCCTTTTGGGATGTCTTTCCAGAGCTGAACCACAATGAAATCGTAGCATGGGGAGGAGAAGGAAAGATAGACTTAAAAAACTTCTATCCTATATTCATCCGAGAGGAAGGCGAACAAGAGAAGATCAGAAAAAGAATAGAGATTACTCAAGAGCTGCTTGAGAAGGTGGGAATAAAGGGAAAAGAGATATGGACAGAGGGTAAGGATTTACTCTGCAAGATTCTGTCCTCGATATATACCGGGGATTGGATCAGCTTCTATCTGGCCCTCATACAAGGGATAGATCCCAGTCTAATAGCGCCTATTGATTTTCTCAAGGCGAAGCTCTCTCAATAGATGCGCCCGGATCAATCCCCTCCGTCACCGGGGTGATAACTCAGAAGCACCCTGTGCTGCGGCGGAAGGGAAGAGCTCCGAGATATTTCTTGACTCTGAACAAGAAAACAATACGATGTAACCAATGCGAAGATATGAATTTATCAATCACACAGCAGATTTGGGCATTAGAGTGAGTGGCCTATCACTTGAAGAACTTTTTGAAAATGCTGCTTGGGCGATGTTTGATCTCATAGTGGATCTAGACACGGTCGAGGTACGAGATGAGGCGACTATTGCAATTAGAGGAGGAGAGCGTGAAGAACTTTTGGCCGATTGGCTGCGAGATCTGCTTTACCGCTACAATGGCCATGAATATCTCTTGAAGGAGTTCAAAATAGAAAACATGAGCCCCCGAGGCCTCAAGGCAAAAGTAAGGGGAGAAAAACTGGATATGTCACGCCACAGTCTAAAAAGAGAAATAAAAGCCGTGACCTATCATGATCTTGAAATTAGAAAGCTAAA
>CAYYHL010000140.1:0-5155 GCA_964471775.1 uncultured Clostridia bacterium | reverse complement strand
TCTTTCAATCAGATCAGCGTGGATGGAGATATGAGCACCAATGACACGCTCCTGGTTCTGGCCAATGGTCTGGCAGGAAATAAGAGAATCAAGACCTGGCGCAAAAAAAAGAAGATAAAGGTTAAGGATGAGAATTTTGACATCTTCTCCCAGGCCTTGGACTTTGTCCTCATCCACCTGGCTAAACTCATAGTCACTGATGGAGAAGGAGCCACCAAGCTTATTGAAGTTAAGGTAAGTGGAGCTCCTTTTCCCCAGGATGCCAGAAGAATAGCCAGAGCCATAGCTAGCTCTACCCTGGTAAAAACTGCCCTGGCTGGGGCATCACCCAACTGGGGAAGAGTAATGTCTGCCCTGGGGGCAGCTCATACTAAAATAAACCCCGATAAGGTGGATATCTATTTCGATAATCTGGCGGTGGTAAGGAGAGGGGAAGGTGCGGGGGCAAAAGAGAAGACGCTCAGAGAGGCCCTAATGAAAAAAGAGATAATGATAACCGTTGACCTCAATCAGGGGGACAGTTCCACCACCTTCTGGAGTTGTGACTTGACCGAAAAATACGTAAGAATTAATAAGTCATACCTTTAGAATTGAAAGAGAGATTCTCTCTGGGCGATGAGGCGAGAGAAGCTGTTCTGGACCCCCAGAATAGAATTATCATGCTCGTAGGGGCCTCAGATACAGGAAAAACCACCCTGGTGGAGGATCTTGTTACACTTCTTGCCCAGACGTTCAAAGAAGTAGCCGTGGTAGACGGAGATATCGGTCAGTCTCACCTGGGTCCTCCCACCACCATAGGCTGGGGACTGGTAGAAAACAAGTTTCAGAGTTGGAAAAAGATACACTTAAGAGATTTCTACTTTGCCGGCGCCACCTCCCCCCTTGGTAGCTTACTTCCCACAGCTGTCGGGGCAAAACTCATGTCAGAGATAGCCAAAAACCATGCAGAGAAGGTGGTTGTGGACACCACGGGAATGGTAAGAGGGGGCGAGGGAAAGGTGCTGAAGATCTCCAAGATAGAACTTGTTCGGCCCCAGCTGATTCTCGCCCTACAAAGACAGGATGAACTGGAGCATATCCTCATCGTTTTCCGGGGAATGCGCATGCCTCGAATCCATAGAATACCGGTACCCTTTGGTATTATCCAGAAGACACATTCCGACCGCTCAGCTTATCGAGAGAGAAGATTTCGAGACTACTTTAGCAATGCAAAAGGAGTTCTTCTCTCTCTGGATGAAATAGGAGTGGGGAATACAGAATCCGAAGCATGCCGTCCTAACCAGCTTATCTCCCTGAGGGACAGGGAGGGAAGGGACTTGGCTTTGGGAATCGTGGAAGAGACAGACCTTGAAAAAGGCAAAATGAGTGTCTATACCCCCTTGGAAGATACTGAAGAAATCGGAGGTATGGTCTTAGGCAGGCTGAGAATCACTCCGGACGGTAGGCAAATGCAGTCTACCTCTGAAGACTAGGGAAGCCGAGAACATAACTGGCAAATTTGAAAAAGGTCTGAGCGCACTGCTCAGACTAGTTCCTGGAGGAGGTCTTTGAGCTTTCGGGCATTAAAAACGGCATAAGCATTGTAGTCATTATTAAAGTAAACATAGACCCTCTCTATCCCCTGATTAACAAAATCCCTTATTCTCTCAGCCCAGCCTCCAAGCTCTTCGTCCGAATAGGAAGATCCATAAAGGGTGCTTTTCCCATGAAAGCGGATGTAGCTAATATTTGAGGTAAGCTTAAGAACTTCTGGAAACTCAGGCATGCTGATGATACAATAGGCCAGGTTGTACTTTGCCAAGACGGAGAAAGTATCCTCTGTCAACCAGGAGGAATGCCTGAATTCAACAGCCTGATCCAGGCCCGGCGGCAAGATCTTCAGAAACTCAGCCAGAACATCCAGATCTATCTTTAAAGAAGGAGGAAGTTGATAAAGGATTGCTCCGAGCCGACTCCTAAGCGGTTTGACGCGCTCAAAGAAAATATCCAAGTCCCCTTTCACTCCTTTAAGCTTCTTAAAGTGAGTTACCCTGCGCCACATCTTCAGGGTAAACCTGAAGTCCCGGGGAGCCTTAGCTGCCCATCCTTTGACCATGTTGGGGAAAGGCAAACGATAAAAACAACTGTTAATCTCTACACTGTCAAAGGACCTCGTGTAGTGGGAAAACCACTGCTTTGGCTCGAGGTTCGAGGGGTAAAATACACCTCGCCAGTGATCATACCACCACCCCGAGGTCCCAACGACTACCTGAGGTATATCTCCCTCCTCAACTTCTCACCCATCCCAATAGAATAGGCACCCTCCTTTACTGTCCGCTTATCCGGGAAACTAGCTGACTTATATTACGTACCTAGAGGGGAAACTCCACTGAAATCGCCACGTAAGGTCCACTAAAATCAAGAGCTCCCTCGACGTCCCATTCATCCGTAAACGGCACACCGAGATACTCCTCCTCATACGTTGCGGTACCCTCGACGTCTATCTTGCCAGTGCTCTCGTACCCGACTTCCACGTCTATAGTCAGACCATCCAAGGGAATCTTAAGTTCGATATCGCCGTAAAATCCGAATCCGGACCCGGTAAGTGTTGCATCGTAAGTGTACCAACCTATGTCACCCCACCAGTCACCAGCGAGTTCGTAGTTATCAGTAAGGGAGGCGTTAGCGCTGCAATAGAGGGGACCAGCACCAAGGTTTAAGACGAACTTCTCCATGGGTAATATGAGCCTGGGCGCGAGGGCTACCTTCCAGGCAGAAGCGCTGATCTCAGATTCGGCAACGTCACTCAGCCAGTCCCAGTACCAATTGTCCCAATAGTCGGCGGCATCATACCCGTAATCTGAGCTCATACCCATGAGATACTCAACACTTGTCCGAAACCCGAACTTCTCGCTGATTCTGCGTTCCAGGTACGCGTGAACACTATAGCCTCTGGTTATTTTTTCAGCCTTGTTGAGAGTAATAGTTCCCCCCATAGCTTCCACATAATCTGCAAAATCTTGAAGGTAATCATTAAGAGGATCTACCTCGTCGTTCCATTCTTCTGTCCAGTCCCCGCCGACCACAAAGGGCTCCACGAATGTAACGTCACCTTTTATTCCAAAGACCCACTTCCCTTGAGAGAATCCAGAAGTTGCTAACCCGAGGACTAAAGCTACCACCAGAATAGCTACCATACCTTTTACTCCATACCTTCTCATTCTTTTCTCCTTCTTCTTTAATTTTCTCCTCGCTAGCCTGTCTATCGTCACCTCCTTTTCCTCGCTGTCTTAGCTGACAGACGCCCGTCTTCTTCCCGGGAAATCTTTCGCCTCGCCCGGCTCATAAATCCTATTCTGAGGACGGCTTGCAAAGAAAAGAGCTAGGCCCCAAAATCTTCCGGTTTGAGGTCCTTGAGTTTTTTTTTGAACTCCTCAAGTTCATCTTCTCCAATGGGTTTTCCCCCAACTGCTACCTTGTCCAGGACTATCTCGTTAATAAAGATGGGAACATCCAGTCTAAGAGCCAGAGCAATGGCATCACTGGGCCGGGAATCCACCTCTATACTTTCGCCATTCTGCTTTATCAATATGTGGGCGTAAAAGGTATTGTTCTTAAGATCAGATATGACTACCTTGTCCACCTTCCCCTTGAGTTTCTCAATCAAAGACTTGGCCAGGTCATGAGTGAGAGGACGGGGAGGCTCCACATTTTCCAGTGCCAGAGCTATGGCCTGGGCTTCAAAGAGGCCGATCCATATAGGAAGAGTTTTCTCACCCCTTTTTTCTTTCAGCACGATAACGGGCATCTTTGAGTTGACATCAATAGCCACATTAACCACCTTAACCTCAATCATGTTGTGATCCTCCTTGTGGATCGCACCTCATACCGGCCTCTGCATTAAGACCCTACCAAATGTGCAAAACCCATGAGGTCTACCGTAATGCGGTGAAGCTCAATTCCGGTGAGGTGTCCCAGGCAACCCCTGCTGGTGGAGATTTCATCGAAACTGGATACACCGTCGCGGCGGATTCCTTCCCCCGAGATCATCACTGGCACTGGATCGCTCGAGTGCCTCCCCAGAGAAAGGGGAGTAGAATGGTCAGCAGTAACAATCAGAAAGACGTCTTCGTCTTTGAGAACTTGAGCCAGCCGATCAATTTTTTCGATCATCAAGAGTTTCTTTTCCAGGTTCCCATCATGACTGGCGTTGTCAGCTCCCTTGACGTGCAGGAACACAAAGTCAAATTTCTTCAAGGCTCTCTGGCAGGCCCTGCCCTTAGCCTCAATGTCTGTATCCAATCTTCCAGTGGCTCCGGCAACTTCGATAATACTCATCCCCGCGTACTTAGCCACACCCCTGTACAGAGCAGCCCCAGCAATGCAACAACTGGTAAATCCGTATCTATCCTCCAAGGAAGGAATTTCTTCGTAGATACCGGCCCCCCGGGTTAAGATAATATTGGCAGGAAGTTTTCCTTCCTTTTTTCTCTCTTTATTGACCGGATGAGAGGACAGGATACCCCGACTCCTCTCTACTACCTGATTGACTATGCGGGCGGTCTTCGCCGCCTTCTCTTGCTTCTCTAGGGGAGTTGACTCTGGTACCGAAACCGGACCTGAGGCATGAGGATCGGTATCTGAGATGGCGGGAGAGAGTCCGTTCCCTCTTAGAACGAGAACCCCCCGGTGCTCAGTAGAGGAGAAGACCAAGACTTCAATTCCCTCTATCACCATTCCCTGAAAAGATCTAGCTAGCTCTTTCCCCTCTTCCCGCAGGCGACCGGCCCTTCTGTCTATGACCTTGCCGGATCTATCTACGGTGGCGAAGTTACACCTGAAAGCAACATCACCCTCCCTCAGTTCTATCCCTACTCCCAGAGCCTCAAGAGGCCCCCTACCCTTATAATAAAGGTTGGGCTCATATCCAAGAAGGGCTAGATGAGCCGTATCGCTTCCGGGGATGATCCCCCTTCCCAAGGTGCTCATCAACCCCGTGGACCCCTCCGTGGCCAGTCCATCAAGAGTAGGTTTCTTCGCCAGCTGAAGGGGAGTTTTGCCATTTTCTACCGCTCTATCCCCGAGTCCATCTGCTACTACCAGAACGGCTTTTCTTTCCAGGGACATCTTACGTGCCGGGTATATGTTATCAAATGCTTCGGCTCTGTCAAGAGGT
>CAYYHL010000139.1:1433-5173 GCA_964471775.1 uncultured Clostridia bacterium | reverse complement strand
TACAGCCTTCTGGATGGAGCTTGCTCCATTTCTCAGCTGGTTAATCAGGCCTACCGATTCAATATGGCCGCTCTGGCTCTCACCGACCACGGAAATCTTTTTGGCGCTATAGATTTCTATACTAAGGCCAAAAAGAGGGGAATAAAGCCTATCATTGGCTGCGAGGTATACGTAGCTCCCGCCTCCCGCTTTAAGAAAAGGAAACAGAAGGGAGAGGGAGCAGCCTATCACCTCACTCTCCTAGCCAAAGATAAGCAGGGCTATTGCAATTTGATGGAATTGGTTAGCTGTGGTTACCTAGAGGGTTTCTATTACAGCCCTCGAGTGGACAAGGATATACTCTCCCAGAAAGGTGACGGTCTGGTGGCTCTGTCCGGTTGCCTGAAAAGTGAAATCGCCTCGCTTCTCGTCCAGGATGACCTGGAGAGGGCAAAGAAGGTCTGCTTGTTTTATCGAGATCTCTTCGGGGATGATTTTTATCTGGAGCTCCAATCGCAAGGATTGGAGGAACAAAAGAAAATCAATCCAGTTCTGATTGAGCTGTCCAGAGAGCTCTCGATTCCACTGGTAGCTACCAATGATGTCCATTACCTCACCAGGGAGGATGCCATAGCTCAGGATGTTCTTCTGTGTATCCAGACAGGAAAAACCCTGGAAGATGAGGACCGCCTCCGTCTTTCCTCTCCTGAGTTTTATTTTCGCTCCTCCAAGGAAATGAATGAGCTTTTCCCCCACGCCCCCGAAGCTCTTTCCAATTCTGTTGCCATCGCTGATAAATGTAGTCTAAAGATAGAACTGGGGAAAGTGCACCTCCCCCTTTACCAGGCCTCCACCGGGTATGATCTTAATCAGTATTTGAGGAAACTTTGCGAAGAGAAGCTCCCCCATCGCTACCCTGAGATCTCTCCCCGGATAAGCGAGAGAATGGAAAGGGAGCTCCAGATAATCAGGAAGATGGGATATGCTGGATATTTCCTTATTGTATGGGATTTTATCAGGTACGCCAAGGAAAGGAAGATAGTGGTAGGTCCGGGAAGAGGCTCGGTGGCGGGAAGTTTGGTGGCCTATGTACTGGGGATAACAGATATTGATCCCCTGGGCTACGGTCTTTTTTTTGAAAGATTCTTGAATCCGGAAAGAACGGCTATGCCTGATATTGATATTGATATTGAGGACGAGAGAAGGGGAGAAGTCATTGAGTATGTAAGACAAAAGTATGGGCAGGACAATGTGGCTCAGATCATCACTTTTGGAACTATGGCGGCGAGAGCAGCGGTGAGGGACGTCGGAAGGGTACTAGGGATGCCGTATGGGAAAGTGGACCGGATTGCCAAGCTTATCCCGTTTAACAGGGAATTGAGAATAGCCCTGGAGGGAAGTTCAGAACTTAAAGAGCTGATGGAGGAAGACGAAAAGGTGAGGAGCCTTTTCGAAATTGCCCAGAGAATAGAGGGATTAACCCGCCATGCGTCTACCCATGCTGCGGGGGTGGTCATCGCCCCGGATAAGCTCACTCACTTCACTCCTCTTTATCGAAGCAGCAAGGATGAGATAACCACTCAGTATGAGATGCATTCTTTGGAAAACATTGGTCTTTTGAAGATGGACTTCCTGGGTCTCAAGACCTTGAATGTTATTAATCATGCCCTTGAGCTCATTAGGAAGAACAAGAGGAAAGAGCTGGATCTGGATGAAGTTTCTCTGGAAGATGAGCCAACCTATCAGGTTCTTTCCCGTGGGGAAACTCTGGGTGTCTTCCAGGTAGAAAGCCGGGGTATGCAGGATCTCTTGAGAAAGCTCAAACCCCAGAAATTTGAGGATCTCATTGCCCTTTTGGCCCTGTATCGACCAGGACCCCTGCACAGCCGGATGGTGGATGAGTTTATCAGCCGGAGACATGGCCGCAGCGAGGTCAAATATCTCCATCCCAAGCTGGAGCCTATTTTGGAAGAAACCTATGGGGTGATCCTCTATCAGGAACAGGTCATGCAGATTGCCAATGTTTTGGCCGGGTTCAGCCTGGGGGAGGCAGATATATTGAGGAGGGCTATGGGCAAGAAAAAGCCCAAGCTTATGGATGAACAAAGGGAGAAGTTCCTTGAGGGGACCGGCCACAGTGGGATCGAGCCCTCCGCGGCAAGACGAATCTTTGAGCTGATGGCTCATTTCGCTGGTTATGGTTTCAACAAGTCTCATTCGACTGGATATGCTCTTATCGCCTACCAGACCGCCTATTTGAAGGCTAACTATCCCCTCGAGTTTATGGCAGCTCTCCTGAATTCGGAGAGAGAAAATACGGATAAGCTGGCTCTATATATAAATGAGTGTAAAAGGATGGGAATCTCGGTTCTAGCTCCCGATATCAACCGTTCGTTGGCTAGCTTCAGTGTGGCAGGGGACAGAATAGATTTTGGACTTTCCGCGATAAAGAACGTGGGAGAGTCAGCCATGTCCTCGATTATAGAAGAGAGGGGGACGGGTGGGAGTTTTACCTCTATCTTTGATTTCTGTAGAAGGGTGAACCTGCAGATGGTCAATAAGCGGGTAATACAGAGTTTGATTCGATGTGGAGCCTTTGACTGTCTGCCCGGCCATCGCTCGCAAAACCTGGCCGTGGTGGATCAAGCCACCGAAGAAGCTTCGCTTGTTCAGCGTGATAGACAGAGGGGACAACTTTCTTTCCTGGAGGCACTGGAGGGTTCGGAGAGAATCTCCCCCACGCAAAGATTTCCCTCCATAGAGGAGGTTCCTGGAAGGAGAAAGCTCCTGTGGGAAAAAGAACTTTTGGGCATATATGTGAGTGGACACCCCCTGGATCGTTATCGTAAGCGAATTACCCATTATCTGGCTAACTCCGTCCGAGATGTGCGGACAATGAAGGAGGGCTCCAGAGTAAGAGTCATAGGAGTGGTTAACAATCTCACCCTCAAGAGAGATAGGAAGGGCAAAATGATGGCCTTCCTCAGACTGGAAGATCTTACCTCAGAAATAGAAGTGGTTACCTTTTCTCGTCTCTATGAAGAGTTTGCTTCTTACCTCGAGGAGGGTAAGCTTGTGCTGGTCGGAGGTCGGTTAGATATGGCCACGGATTCACCCAAAATTGTGGCGGAAAAAATAATTCCCTTCTCTAAAATTAACAGCTCCAACCAGAAGCTCCATGTCAACATTTCCGAGGAAAAGTGGGAGAATATAGACCTTAAGAAACTAAAGGATATCGTTCATTCTCATAAAGGAAGACATGCTCTCTACCTGCATCTCACTAACTCCAAGGAACAAAGGGTTACCATTCGCTCAAAGACTATTAAAGTCGGGTTTTCCGATGAGCTCATTTCTCAGTTAGAGGATGTTCTCGGGGAAAGCTGCCTGTGGTTGAGCGAGGAGTAGACAGATAGACTTTTGCTGCTCTTGAGCTCAAGCAAAACAATAGTGACGGGTGCTAGGAAAAACTAGGTCGCATCAGTGAAGAAAGTAAGGGTGCATGTGTTAATAAAGGGGAGGGTCCAGGGGGTTTTTTTTAGGGCTGAGACCCAACAGATGGCTTTGCGGCTTAGAATGAAGGGATGGGTCAGGAATACATGGGGTGGCGATGTAGAAGCTGTTTTTGAAGCGGAAGAGGAAGCCGTCAAAAGGATGATTGCCTGGTGTCATAAAGGTCCTCCTGCAGCCTTTGTGGAAAGAGTGGAGGAGGAATGGGAGAAGTATCGAGGAGAGTTTGATACCTTCTCCGTTCGGTATTAGAA
>CAYYHL010000139.1:0-1333 GCA_964471775.1 uncultured Clostridia bacterium | reverse complement strand
GCCTTCTTGAGTTCCTTTCTTCCGGTGATTCCTGAGAGAACAAGTACTGTAGTCACACCCACCTTCTTACCAGCCAGGATGTCTGTTTCCAGGCGGTCTCCGACGATGATGCTCTCAGCGAGAGAGGAACCTCTCTTTTCTACCACAGTTTCAATTCCAAAGGGGTTGGGTTTCCCCAGAACCAGGGGATCCTTGCCTGTTGAGGCTTCAATGGCCTTGACGATAGATCCGGCAGCAGGGATGGTCCCCCTTTCTACAGGGTAGGTTAAGTCGGTGTTGGTAGCCAGAAAGCTAGCCCCCCTGACGATAGCCTGGTAGGCCAGGTTGAGCTTGGCAAAGGTGAAACTCCGGTCCATTCCTACCAAAACGTAGTTGATCTCTTCTAAGAGCGATGTTAACTGGACCCCCGCATTCTTTAGCTCCTCAAGTAGCCCCACTTCCCCAATGACGAAAACTCTGCTCTTCTTTCTCTCCTTATCCTGGCTAAAGTAATGTGCTGCCAGATATGAGGAGGGAAAAAGTTCTTGGCGCTCTACCTTAATTCCCATCTGAGCAAGTTTTTTCTGGTGGCCGGACCTGGATAGGGTAGAGTTGTTACTGAGGAAGGAAATCTTGTCCCCTTTTTGCCTGAGGGAGGTCATAACCTCCCTGACCCCGGGAAGGACTTTTTCCCCTCGGTAAATTACTCCGTCCATATCAAAAATGTAAAGGTTCACACATTCCTCCCTATTCTCAGGAGCTCTAGCTCCTCATCTTCTAAGGGAAGCACCTGTAAGCACTTCTTTTCTTTTCCAGAGACTCGATAGCACGCTACTGTGGCTCCATCCCGAGGGGCATCACTGTAGCGGCAGGTGATGGAAGCTGCCTTGAGGAGAGTATTATCATCTATCTCTCCTCTTAGGAGGCTGATCGGTCCTTGAAAGCTAACTACCTGAAGACGAAAATCATCCGGGGTAGCTAGCTCGAGAAGGCTCTTGTTTTCTTTTTCATTCCTTCCTACTATTAATCTAGAGTTTTTTCCAAGACGGAAGTGCCTTCCTACCCGGAGGAGCTCAATCTCGTTGCGATTTATTTTTCCCCGTAGCAGAAGATCTTTTAACTTTTGGGAAAAGATGGGATCGGCGAGAAGACACCCACCGGCGGGGGTGGGGAATTCCTTTATGCCCAGTTCACTGGCGAGCTTGAGCTGAGGACGGCGGCTTCTTCCTTTGATTCCAAGTAGTTTTTCCCGATTTACCCATCCTTTTGTCTCGGGCAAGGTGGGAGCTAGATTTTTGGCGGTGAGAGGGCGAAGAAGATAGTTCCCCCATCCTGATTCTTCTTCCACTACTCC
>CAYYHL010000138.1:0-5237 GCA_964471775.1 uncultured Clostridia bacterium | reverse complement strand
GGGCTTATGTGTCCGAGAGAGGCGAGAAAGGTGCCCAGATAAACGGACAGAGCTCCCTTTCCCATATCTGCCCCCAGTACCAGGAGGGCGGGACTTGAACCTAGAATACGTTGGACGTTAGCCATCCCAATGTTTCTGCTACCAAAGCTTCTAATGTCTATTCCCCTGGCCGCCTTTCCTACCAGGTACCCCGACGGGATGGAACCCAGAAGATAACCCACCGCTAAAGCGAGGAAAAAATAGACCATTCTATTTTCCAAGATTCCCTTTGAGCTTCTCTTTTATCTTCTCCTCAACAAAATCTCCGATGACTACTTCATCCTCTTTTGGGGAGAGGTAGCCTGCCTCCTCTTCTCTGTCCTCCCTTTCTCTTAATTGACGGATGCTTAATCTAATTCGTCTCTTCTCTGTGTCGATTTCCACGATTCTTGCTTCTATTTGACTACCCACAGAAGTAACGGTTTCCGGATGCGAGGTATATTCCTTATCCAATTCGGAGATATGAATGAATCCATCGACTCCAGGAGCCAAATTGACAAAAACGCCAAAATTAGTGATCTGTTCTACCCTACCGGACACTTTGTCTCCCACCCCATATTCCCCCAGGAGTTTTTTCCAGGGATCAGGCTCTGTTTGCTTTAGACCCAGGGAAATCCTTTTCTTTTTAACGTCAATGTCCAGTATCTTTACTTCCGCTTTCTTTCCTTTCACCAAAACCTGTTTGGGGTGGGTTATACGCCTATCCCAGGAAATATCAGAGACATGAAGCAGTCCTTCCAACCCCTCCTCGATTTCTATAAAAGCTCCAAAGTTGGTGAGATGGGTGACCTTCCCCACAACATTTGAACCTATCCGATATTTCTTCTCTGCAAGAGTCCAAGGATCAGGTTTTGTTTGCTTTAGACCCAAAGAAATCCTTCTCTTTTCTCTGTCCAATTTTAGAACTCGCACCCTTATTTTCTGACCAACCGAAACAATCTCATGGGGATCATTAACCCATCCCCAGGAGAGGCTTTCCGGATAGACTAGTCCGTCGATTCCTCCTAGATCCACAAAAACGCCAAATTTGGTTATGGAACTTACCTTCCCCATTACTGTCTTTCCTTCTTCCAGGCTGGCCAAGGTCTCCTCTTTTCTCTTTTCTCTTTCTTCGAGGAGTACGAACTTATGAGACAAAACTACATTGTTTGACTTCTTTTTCAGTTCGATTACCCTCGCGGTTAGATTTCTCCCGATGAATTCTTCCAGATCTTTTTCTTTCTGCAAGCTCACGTGTGAGGCAGGAATAAAAGCTTTGACCACACCCAAGCTAGCCAAAAGCCCTCCCTTAACTACTTTTTCCACTTTCACTGCTACGTTTTTACCTTCCTCAAATGCGCCTTCAAACTTGGCCCAACTCAGATGCAGATCCGCTTCTTTCTTGGACAGCAGAAACTGTCCATTCTTATCTTTTCCTGAAATGTAACTCTTGAACTGGTCTCCCAGTTCGGGTTTCTTGCCTTCTTTTTGAGAGAATTCTTGGCGAGGCATAAAACCTTCACTTTTGGTACCCATATCCAGTAGAATTCCGTCACTAGTTACCTGCACAACCTTGGTGTCTATGACATCTCCCTGCTTCGGAGGCTGGAAATTCTTATATGCCTCAACGAGCTCAGTAAAATCATTCTTCTCTTTCTGCGCCTCTTTGTCCAGATCAGCTCTTATCACTTTATCGGCAGCCTTGTCCAGAATTCTTTCTTCCTTAGATTTAGTCACTTCTTGCCCCGTTTCTCGAGCCTCGGCTTAGTTCATAGATAGAAGGAAGTCTCTTATCTCTTCAAGATCCCTCATAGGAGTGGAAGTTCCTCCAACCAAGCCCACTTTCTTAAGATGCTTCAGCTCGCGAGTTTGCAAATCCTTTCTACTTTCTACAAAGTAAGTCTTGACCTTCAAGAATTTACACAGTTTAACCAGTTGGTAGGTATTGGAGCTATTATGTCCACCCACCACTATCATTGCTTCAACCTTCTTGGCCAGCCTCCTTGTATTCTCCTGTCTTTCTCGAATGACCTTGCATATAGTGTTAAAGATCCTAATCTCTCGTCCCTTCTGCACCAAATTCTTCACAATCTTCTCAAAGTTGTCAATACTCTCCGTGGTTTGCGCAACGACGCCTATCTTTGAGGCAAAGGGTATTCTTGTCGCTTCCTGGGGGTTCTTAACCACATAAGCGCGCCCCTCGTCCACATTTTCTATTACTGCCTTCACTTCAGGATGAGTAGCCAGGCCAATGATTATGACCTGATAGGATTTCATGGAAAAATATCGAGCTATGTTTTGCACCCTTAAGACGTAAGGGCAAGTGGCATCGAGGATTTTCAATCCTTTTCTTCTTCCCTCCTTTATGAGGGAGGGACTGGCCCCGTGAGATCTGATGATTACTGTTCCCTTGCTTATTTGGGAGAGGGAAGAAATGGGGAGGACTCCTTCTTTCCTGAGACTCTCTACCACTCCAGTATTATGAATCAAATCTCCTAGGGTGTGGATGCGATTTCCCCTCTTAAGCTCATCGCTCACCAATGTCAGAGCTCTTCTTACTCCGAAACAGAATCCAATCTCTTCTGTCAGAAAAACATCCATGGATACTCTCCAACAAGATTACAAAGAGATCGCTATTTCTTGCATAACTCATCACTCAGCTTTTTCATTCTTTTTTTCAAAGAACCAAGCAGCTCATCAGCTTCTCTTCTCAAATCCTGAGTCTTATCCAGTTTCGCGGCTGCTAGGGGTTTTCCTACCTGTACTCTTATTTTCCCCAACCGTATAGTTCTTTTCCCTCTGGGTAGAATGCTGTCCGTACCTGCAATGACTATTGGAATCAGAGGCACATCCGCTCTAATAGCTATTCTAACGGCACCCTGTCTTAGGTATCCCGGTTTTCCATGTTGAGCGCGCGTTCCTTCCGGAAAAAGAGTGAGAATGCCCCCTTCTCTCAGGACAGCCAGAGCTCTCTTGTAGCCTGCGCGGTCGAACCTTTCCCGCTTCAGGGGAAAAGCTCCCAGTTGAGTAATGATCGCGCGAAAGAGGGAATTCCCAAAGAGCTCCTCTTTGGCTATGAAGTTCATCCTTCTTGGTGTAATGAGACCCAGCACAATGGGATCGAGATAACTCAGATGATTACTGGCAACAACTGCCGGTCCTTTTGAGGGAATGTTCCCTTTACCTCTAATTTTGATCCTGAAAGATACCTTAAAGATTATGAGGGCGAGCCCCCATAAGAAATAATACCAGAGAGGGGTTTCTTTCATTCTTCCTGTTCTTTGAACACAAGATAGCCGTGCTCCAGGGCACTAGTTCAATTAACATTTCATTTTCTTCGTAACTATCTCCCACATTTTTTCCACTGTCTGGAGTATGTCCATGTGACTGTTGTCAATGACGAGAGCCCCCTTGGCTCTCTTGAGAGGGGAGATTTTTCTCTGGCTATCTATGCGGTCTCGATTGGCAAGTTCAGTCTCTACCTCCTCCCTGGTTATGGATAAGCCTTTTTCTGTGTTTTCCTTCCATCTTCTTTTTGCTCTTTCTTGGAACGAAGCCTCGAGGAAGATCTTGACATCTGCTTCGGGAAAGGCGACCGTCCCCATATCTCTCCCTTCAGCAATTAGGCTTCCCCGGCTGGCAATTTCTCTTTGCTGAGCCACCATTACTTCCCTTAGTTCTCCTGCGACTGAAACCAGAGAGACATACTTATTTACCTCAGGGGAGCGAATGGATGAGGTTACGTCTCTGCCATCCAGGTAGATCCGGATGTTCAAATCTGATTCAGGTTTTAGGAAAATTCGGGTGCTTTTTGCTAGATCTGATAGGGCTTTGGGATTCTTGATGTCCACTTTATCTCTTAAAGCCTTCCATGTCAAGGCCCTATACATAGTCCCGGTATCAAGATAAAGATACCCCAGTTTTTTTGCTAGAAGACGGGCTGCGGTGCTCTTTCCCGAAGCGGCGGGTCCGTCGATAGTAATAACTACACGTTTTCGACTAGGGGGAGAGAGTTGTCTCGAGTTCCCGCATAAACTCTTCATTTTGTTCCCTTGTCCCAATAGTCACCCTTATGAACTCCGGCAGGCCGTAAGCCTGCATTCCCCTGACGATTAATCCTTTCTCGAGAAGTGTATGTTCAACTTGTTTTGCTTTCTTTCCTACCTCAATGAGGATGAAATTAGCCTCCGTGGGAACAAAGAAAAGTCCCAGTCTCCTGAGATGCGAGTAAAGAAACCTCTTTTCTTCCCGTACGAGCTGCCTGCTTCTTCGCACCTGCTCTTCATCGGTAAGACTGGCGAGAGAAGCTATCTGAGCAAGAAAATTGACATTGAAGGGCGAGCGCGCTCTGTTAAGTATATCAACGATTTCCCTTGCAGCAACTCCATAACCAATTCGAAGGCCTGCCAGGCCGTAGATTTTTGAGAAAGTGCGAAGAACGATGATATTTGGACGGTTTCTGATTAAATCCAGGGTTTGAGGAAAGTCCTCTGCCTCCACGTATTCATAATAGGCTTCGTCAAAAACGGCTAGTATGCCCTCAGGGAGCTGACCTACGAATGTCTCTACCTCCTCCTTTTTTACTATGGTTCCTGTAGGATTGTTGGGATTGGCTATAAAGACTACCCGTGTCTTTGGCGTGACCGCACGAAGCATCTCGTCCAAATCAATCCTGAAGTTCTTTAGAGGGACGGACACGATCTTGGCCTGACTGAGATTTGCACCTATCTCATACATTAAGAACGAAGGAGTGGCCATTATTGCCTCGTCCCCCTGACGGAGGAGAACTCGGGCAATCATGGAGAGAATTTCATCGGAACCGTTGCCCAGAATTATGTTTTCGGAATCCAGTGATAGTTTTCGAGACAGGGCTCCTCTCAGCTTTCGCCCGGCTCCGTCAGGATAAAAGGAAATCTGGGAGGTACAGTCCCTGATAGCTTGAATCGCCTTGGCCGAGGGACCAAGAGGATTCTCATTAGAGGCAAGCTTAATGATTCTTTTCAATCCGAATTCGCTCTTGACTTCCTCTAAAGATCTACCCGGCTTATAAGGCTTGATGCTCATAATTTGAGAGCCAACCATCTTGGAGAAGATGCACTCTTTCAAAGCTATCCTCTTTGTCTGGAATAGGTTGATAACTTACAATATCCCAATCTGTCTGTCAAGAATACCTCGGGACTGTTCCCCGTCGTCGCTACATGGAAGTTTCTGATTCCTTC
>CAYYHL010000137.1:0-5240 GCA_964471775.1 uncultured Clostridia bacterium | reverse complement strand
GTTCTCCCTCTCGTAATCGAATAACGCCGACGGTTTCCCAGTTTAAACATGTTTGGTTTTTTGTCAAATCTTCTGATGAAATCTCTTAGGCATCCAAGATACTTCAGATATAATCTGTCTGGCCTTGCTCTGAATTATATTCTGCTACGTCCCACTGTCAAACCCGATAAGAGAGAGACCCGAAAAAGTGAATAATGAAGCACTAGAATTCTGCTTTTTCAGACCTTTCTAGAACATTGCTTACCGCTTAGAACCTAGAGCTTCGCTGTCCTTCATTGACGGATTCAGAGTTTCGTTCTAGAATAGGCTCAAGATCCAGAAAGACATGCTCTACCCCGGGTGAATCCAAAAGAATTATCTAGAATAGGGAGAGGGGACAATGGGAGAGATCCTGAGAAAAATCCTGGTTAGCCCGTACGCCAGGGCGGCTTTCGTTTTTGCCGGCTTTTTCGTTGCGGCGAAAATCACCTACCTCTTCCTCACCCACGTGGTGGCGAGACTAACCCGAAAAACCACCACTCAGCTAGACGATATCATTCTTTCCCGAGTAAAGGGTCCCATCTACTACCTCATTATTCTGGCCGGACTCTCCGCAGCTCTTGAGGTTCTGCCTCTCGTCCCAACAATCAAGGTAAATCTATCCCGAGTTCTTATTTCTATAGTCATTGCTATCTCCTGCTATCTAGCTGGCTCTATTACAAACTTGACGCTCAAGAGCTGGCTCGATCAGAGAAAAAGCATCTTGGGAAAGGCAAAGGAGCAGGAACTCATCATCATCAGCAGAAAAATCCTGAACTTTATTGTTTTTATCCTTCTATTTATCTTCATCCTCAAACTCTGGCAGATAGAAGTTACTCCCCTCATCGCCAGCCTGGGAATTGCCGGATTTATCCTCGGCTTTGCCTTAAGGGACATTTTTGCCAATATATTTGGAGGAATAGCCTTAATTGCTGATAAGTCTTTCAAAATTGGAGATTTTATCAAACTGGATACAGGAGAAATGGGAGAAATCATTGATATAGGACTGCGTAGTACCCGGATAAAGTCCTTTGAAGAAGGCAATGAGATTATTGTACCCAACTCAACTCTGGTCATGAGTAAGATTACCAACTACGGACGCCCCATGGTTAACTTGAAAATGGTCATCAACATAGGCGTGGCCTACGGCTCTGACGTAGGCAAGGTCAAGGAAGTCCTGCTGCACTGCGTCAGAAACCTGAAGGAGGCTCTAAGGGATCCTCTCCCACGGGTATATTTCATGGAAATGGCTGATTTCTCCCTGAATTTCAGGATTGTCTTTTGGATTCGGGACTACCGGGATAGGTTTGATATCCAGGATAGAGTTATCTCTTCCGCCTACCAGGGACTCCAGGCCCAGGGAATAAAAATCCCCTTCCCCACCAGAACCATCTACCTGGAAAAATAAGGACAAAAGGATTCAGGCCTTGAGACCTACGGAAATTTCCTCTGCCATAGGATGGGAATAATGGGTGAGGGAAGACTCGGGAAAAGTCGCCGTATCACTGGTAAGGCATCAGAAATGTTCCTGGTGCCGGAGGCCGGACTCGAACCGGCACGGATATAATTATCCAGTGGATTTTAAGTCCACTGCGTCTACCCATTCCGCCACTCCGGCAAAACCCTCCAAGTTGCCATCATACAAGACATTCAAGTAACGTGCAAGTCTTTCTTGCTTCGTCCCCTTCGCCTTTGGTGTCCAAATAGTGTCTAGTCTCCGACCCAAAGTATTTATGGCGCGGCGCTTGTGGTCTGGAGAAAGATGGGAATACCTCAGGGTCATTTGGAAACTCTTATGCCCCAAGAGTTCTTGCACGGTCCTCAGGTCAATGCCGGCCATTACAAGATGGGATGCGAAGGTATGCCTTAAATCATGGAATCGAAAATCTTTGATATCCGCTTTGTGCACAGCACTCTGGAACGCTCCTCTAATATCTTTATACGGATTGCCGTCCTTCTTACAGAAAACATAAGGGCTTTTTGAATTCTCTCTTAGCCGGATAAGAATACCTATGACGGTATCATTCATGGGAACTTCTCTAATCATCCTATTTTTTGTTTGTACCAGTGAGATCACTCGGTTTGCAAGATCGATATCAGTCCATTTTAGACTTAGGATCTCCCCTTTTCGCATCCCTGTGTTAAGGGCAAAGACTACGATGGGTCTCAAGCAGTCGCGACAACTTTTGATAAGCCTTCCTATCCCCTCTTTGTCCAAATACCGCACCCTCCTATCGTCTACTTTGAATAATCTGACCGACAAAATGGGATTCTCCTTTATCTTAGCCCATTCCTGAGCCTTGTTAAAGATATGCTTGAGCCAAGCTAGCTCTCTATTGACTGTATTCCGTGAGACTTCGCTTATCCTTTTCTGTTTATACTTTTCCACGCCCAGAGGGGTTATTCCGAAAAGATCACCTCCTCCAAAAAAAGACACAAGATGTTTCACGCTTATTTCGTCCCTTCGGGATGATTTCTTGTTGGGTCTAGAATAGACTTCCAGGTACTCCATTCCCATCTTATTAAAGGTTATCTTTCCCCCTTTTCTGGGATCAAGGAATTTGCCTTCCGCAATTTCCACCCTTCTCTTGTCTAGCACCAGCACACCCTGCTTTTTGCTCGGCCCAATCATCTCTCGTTTTCTCCTGCCGTCGGGCCGGTAGTAATCTATATAATAGTTTCTGCCCTTCTTAAATATTCCCATTCCTCAGCTCTCCAAAAAATTGCTAGACGAACCGCTCTGAGTTACGTCTCTTCTTTGTGCCCTACCATATCGGTCTTTTTCAGAGTTCCCGTTGCCTAGTCTTGTTCCTTTCAATCCAAACATCTAGATCCTTTGTATCGAACTCAGTCCTTCTGCCGCATTTGACAAACGGGATTTTGCGCTGACTAACCCAGGAATACAAGGTGTGAATACTGATGCCCAAGATTTTCGCAGTTTCCCTCACACTGAGAAGTCTTCTTTCGGACATTTTGCATCCTAATTTTGCCTACGGACCTCCCTGTTGTGTTTGAGGCGTGCTACTCCCAAAATACTTGCAGAGCGCGTAGATACCCCCTCCAACTAGGACGGCACCCAGAAGGAGCAGCCAGTAATCGTTCCGGCTCGCAGACCGCAGTCGTTGAAGATACAAGGAAACAGTCTCGCGAGATACGCCCATCCGCTTGGCAATCTCTGAATACGTGAAACCTCGGTTGTGGAGATCTACAATTTCTCTCAGCCATACTGGGTTGACACCGTTTTTCTTAGCTACTTCCACATACGTCCCATTAATCTCATCAACCTGGCTCTGCAGACTATCCGACATTTTTTCTCCTTCCCGACGTTATGCCGTGATTATAGTCCACGATTTGTGTTTGTGAAGAGGGCAACTTATCGAGCTAAGCTCCAAATTTTCTGCTGTGCAGTTAATACCTATTAACTTGGCCTATCAGGTCAGATTAACAAAAACAAAGAACAGCCACGACTAGGATTCTATGGAAAGACGACTTCTGGGTTCACAACGATTGACAACTGACTGAGCGATTGTGCTAAATTGGCGCCCAATTTACTCTATAGAGTGCACCGAGAGATATGTGGAAGTCTCCTGTGGTTCACTTGTAAAAAACAAAGTTTCTTAGTGATGGTCTCCCTCCGCATATTTCAGCTTCGGCAGCCGTTTTCCCCGCTTCGTCATTTCAGGCAAGTGCGTTGATTCGGAAAAAAACGGGTTAAGCCAAGTCAATATTAGCTTAAAATAGGGCCATAGAGGGGTGAATTTGAGGGATTTGGGGGTTGTGAGGGAAGCTCTCTTCTTCTTCTTTTTTCTCTCTCTCTCTCCTCCTCTGTGGTGTGTGGTTTTATTAATAAGCTTAATGGTAATATTTTGCGGTTTTTGACGAGTGACGGAGGGATTCACTGGTAAGTCCCTTTTATGAACATAAATCTCTTGGGCTGTAGGGCGTAGTGATAACTTAGAAGGTAATGATGATATTGTCTTTCCATTGTTCGCCGGTGAGGTCAGTCCCTTATCACTTGCATAATCGTCTTGACCGTTAACTCATAAGGAACAAAGTGACCGCCATCGAACTGGATCAATTCCGTATCGTATCCTGCGTCTGCTAGAACAGCTTGGAACTCAGACGAGTTCTCGAACGGGATCGCCATATCATGTTTCCCGTGGAGGAGACGAACTTTCAGGTCCAGGTTTTTCCCTACAGATGAGTAGAACATCTCCCACATTTCCGGATCTTTCGCCTGCAGCCACTCACGTCCATACTTTCCGTCACATCCCACAAAAGGGGGGTAAGTGCCACCGATTCCTACAAAAGCGTCCACGTGGGCTGACCCCCCATTCACCTCACAATGAACCTGCCGGGGGGGTCCACCTCGGTTGAAAGCGAATTCCTCCCATTGGCGGTCTAGATCATCCCCGACCAAAGCTACCTGCGCTGCGGCGCCTCCTCCCAATGAGAAACCAACTAGAGTCACCTGCGCTGCATTACTTCCGTAGTCCAACGCTTTCGTACGGGCGAAGCGAACTGCGCAGGCCACAGTCTCGGCCATTTCCCGAAATCCTCTTCCATGGTTCATAACGGCAACGCTAGGATGCATACTAGGATAGTTGATACTGATTGCGACCACCCCCTGTTCGGCAATGGCGCGTATCAACATATCCCAAAGATATTTTGTCTGGAGCAATCCATGCACGCACACGACTACGGGCCAGTCACCCGGCTCAGTGGGAGCACATACGTCGAGCGTGAAATTCATCTCGGGCCGTTCTTGCTGTTGTGGTCTTGTGGCATAGATTACATCTCTAGTTATCTCCACAGGAAGCGGGATGGTAGAGCCGATGGTCGTTGTGGCTGTGGGCGATGTCCGTGCTGTAAGGAACAATCCTGCTATTACCAACATTGCAACTAGCCAAGATTTTTTCATTTTTGTCTCCTGGTTGGGTGACTATTCGTAAAGAATCGGCTGTTGTTTTAGCAGAGGGAGGGTGCCAAAAAACGGTCTGGGATGGCTTCTTATGAGTTGTTATTTGGTCCTGCTTGTTCTTCGCTTTGCATTCGTTGCACTTCTCGGTGCTATGGAATTTCTAAAGCTTATTCCTACACACCACTAAGGATTACCCCACCTTCACGATAGACAGCCAAACCTCCGCCCCGAGTCCCAATCCATTTATTCCCTTGTTCATCAATGGCAAGAGCATAGACAGAGTTATGCGGCAGCCCGGAGT
>CAYYHL010000136.1:0-5252 GCA_964471775.1 uncultured Clostridia bacterium | reverse complement strand
AGCAATTCGTGGGAGGGATGGGGTCTTTTGAAATAGAGACCACTGAAGTGAAAGTTAACACAGGTCTTTCCGATGATCTTTTTGATGGGACCAAGTTATGACCGGGAGGCCAAGAACCTTCTCTTGAGAGGAAAGTCCTTCAAGATCCTCTCCTGAGAATCACGTGGCGAAATGGGCCCCGGTAGTTGGCCTGTATCATGTTTTGGTGCTCGGGCGCTGGAGAGTTTCGGTGGTGAAGGTAATTTCAAAATAGTTCATCAGACGAAGGACTTCTCGTCATAATATTGGCCAGATGTACTTTGTACAAAGGGAGGAACTGCAATGAAGAGTCCTGGACACTTGATAACATTAGGTATTCTAGTCACCTTTTTGTATTTCATGTCTCCTGGCGAGGCTTACGCCTATCTCGATCCGGGAACTGGCAGCTACATGTTTCAGCTGGCCATAGCCCTCTTGGCCGGGGGACTTTTTGCCATCAAGCTTTATTGGAGAAGAATAAAGACTTTCTTTGGCAGTGTTTTTTCAAAGAGAGAAAATGGTGGGAAAAACAGTGACTAGCAGAAGGATTCCAAGCTCTTTTCGGGATCCAAGCGGGTTTCTCTTTTTTCGGCAGGGCTCTATCTACCGCCAGGTAAATACTGTGTATAAAGAGAACTATGATCGCTTGATGAGCTGCGGTCTTTATGAGGCTCTTGTAGGCAGTCGACTGTTGATTCCTCACCAGGAAGTTGATGTTGAGTCCGCAAGATCTGATGAAGCTTACAAAGTAATCAAGCCTGAACTAGTACCATGTATATCATATCCATATGAGTGGTGTTTTAGCCAACTGAAGGATGCAGCTTCAGCCACACTTAAGATTGAGAAAATATCACTGGATCATGGAATGTCCCTGAAAGATTGTAGTGCTTACAATATACAATTCAAGAAAGGTAGACCTTTGTTCATAGATACACTCTCCTTTGAGAAGTACAGAGAGGGTGAGCCTTGGGTTGCCTACAGACAGTTCTGTCAACATTTTCTTGCACCCCTAGCACTGATGAGCTGTACGGATATTCGCCTGAATCAATTACTTCGAGTCCACATAGATGGAGTTCCTCTTGATCTCGCAAGCTCCCTTCTCCCATTTCGCACTCGTTTTGCATTCTCCTTGCTTTCTCACGTTCATCTCCATGCTAAAAGTCAGAAATACTATGCTGACAGAAGTGTGAATACCCGCGCTCGCAAAATGGCTCGTCGATCTTTCCTCGGTCTTATTGACAGTTTAGAATCTGCTGTCGAGAAACTCAGCTGGCAGCCCAAAGGGACTGAATGGGTTGAGTATTACAAAGATACTAGTTATTCTCCGAATGCACTTCGCCACAAGAGGGAGCTTGTCTCTGAATTGTTAGATAGGGTTAATCCCAAGATTGTCTGGGATCTTGGCGCAAATGTGGGGATGTTTAGTCGTATCGCTGCCGGTAAGGGAATAGCAACTGTCTCTTTTGATATTGATCCTGCCGCTGTTGAGAAGAACTACCTTGAATGCGTGAGAAGCGGTGAGACCAATATTCTTCCTCTAGTGTTTGATTTGACCAATCCAAGTCCAAATATTGGCTGGGAGAATCAGGAGAGAATGTCGCTTTTGGAACGTAGCCCGAAAGATACGGTGCTTGCCCTGGCTTTGATTCACCATTTGGCTATCTCTAACAACCTGCCGCTTGACAGAATCGCCAGCTTTCTTGGTAGAATTTGCAGGTCACTTATCATTGAATTTGTGCCCAAAGGTGACTCGCAGGTCGAGAGACTTCTATCAACCAGAGAGGATATTTTCCCCGAGTATACACAAGAAGCTTTTGAGAGTGAATTTCGCAGATACTTCACCATACAAAGCTCTGCTGGGATCAGAGACTCGGAAAGAACTCTGTACCTGATGCGAAGAAGAGAGACCTGAGTATTATGAAGAAACCACTCATTATTCACCCATTTCTATTTGCAATCTTTCCTATTTTTTTTCTTTGTGCTCACAACATAGGGCAAGTTTCATTTTCTGACACTCTATTCCCATCAGCATTTATGTTAGGACTTGCGTTTCTGCTGCTGCTATTATCCTATTTTGCCCTTCGGGATAGCAAAAAAGCAGGAGTTGTTGCATCTCTCTTTCTAGTTCTTTTCTTTTCCTATGGTCATGTTTTTGAGGTCGTGCCGGATTGGCTGAAAGGCGGTTTTGGGATTAATCCTCACACATATCTAGTACTTCTTTGGTATGCTGTTCTCATTTGTTGTGCCTATCTTATCAAAAAAACACGTATGCATTTACATAATTTCACGAACATTCTAAATGTCGTGGCAGCTTTCCTGGTTGCATTTCCCTTAGTCAATATTGGGGTTTATGAGCTTAAGACGGAGCCCTGGCAGAGTGTCAGGAGCAAAGAAAATACAAGAGTCAATGCAGTAGATTCAGGAAAGGCAGATACGCTTCCAGATATTTACTATATTGTCTTGGATAGGTATGCAGGCGCGAATACGCTCAAAGAAATCTATGGTTTCGACAATCGCGAGTTTATAGATTACCTAATCAACAGGGGATTCTATGTGGCAAAGAGCACCGCCAATTACCTGAAAACCGCTCATTCGCTGGCATCGTCTCTAAATATGGAGTACATCAATTACCTAAGCGAAATGATAGGAGAGGAATCAGGCAACTGGAGGCCACTGGTTGAGATGTTGCAAAACTATGAAGTGCGGCGGTTCTTAAGAATGAGAGGGTATAAGCTTATACATTTCGGGTCCTGGTGGGAGGCAACACGTCGAAATAAGAATGCTGATCTGAATTTCAATTTGTTCTCCCTGCCAGAATTTTCAATGTCTCTATACAAAACCACTCTGCTCCATCCTTTTATTACTAAATTACGTATTTCCGAGAAACCCCTGCTGCAATGGATGGGCGACGAGCGGCTGGTTCAAAGGAAGAGAGTCCTGTACAAATTTCAAAAACTGGCTGAGATGCCCAACATAAAAGAACCTACTTTTGTTTTTGCCCATATGCTCACTCCCCATGCTCCATTTGTATTTGATAGAAATGGTAATTTCCTGACAGAAGAAGAGGAGAGGAAAAGAAGTAGAAAGGTGAACTACGTGGAGCAACTAATCTTTGTAAATAAGAAAATTGAGATGCTTATCGATGGACTATTGTCAAACTCAGAAGTTCCTCCAATTATCATTTTGCAAGGAGATGAAGGCCCGTACCCACCGGGCCGATCTACCAACTGGCAAGAAATAAGCGGCGCGGAACTTAGACAGAAAATGATGATATTGAACGCATACTATTTGCCCAACGCTGATAAGGATGTTCTGTATCCATCTGTAACACCGGTAAATTCTTTTCGAATAGTCTTCAACCTTTACTTTGATGCAAATTTTGAGTTGCTGCCTGATGAAAGTTATGTTCATCCAGACGACCATCATCCGTACAAGTTCTTTAATGTAACCGAGAAACTCAAGGGGGAATAATTAAGGAGGACTTGATTTCGTTCGGGCCTCATTCTATATAGCGCAATTCCGGGAAAAAACCCTCAATTCCTGCCGCGTCCTCCCCGGCAGCCTATCTGGCCAGGAACTTCGCCGCATCTTAACAAGGGTAGTTCAACTAGCGAAAGTGCTCGTTATCAGATTGTGACATAATTGCTGACGACCCGCAGATCCTATTCCCTCTCTCCGATATTTGTGTAGACTGAGGCAAGTCCTATTTCGAAATGCTTCACGGTCTTGGTAGAAGCAGTGAAAGGTTGAAGTGGTTCTTGAATGTGAAGCTTAAGAGTACCGATCAGATGAGAATGACCGATGAAAGGTATTAAACCTTTTCTGACATGGTTTCAAAACGTGTGGCGGCTTGTGAGCGGTAAGGCAGCGCTATGGATCGGAATACGTATGGTTTCTTCGCTACTTTTGGCTGGCACGGAGTATGTGATTGCGATTCTCATAATAGCCTTTCTCTTCACCTTCAAGTTGGTTGAATCATCTCAGGTCCCGTCGTGGCTCTTCTTTGATGCCAGAATAATGTCCCCCACAATGATTTGGGCACTCCTTCTCCTTGTCAGAGTTGTAAGGGCAGGCAGCCAATTGGTCTCACGACACACCGGTCATGTCGTTCTGGGCGGGTGTTTGCGCTTGGTGTAAGCTTACCTTGCCCTGTATGCTCACTATATATTCTCTTGAGAGAATCCAACTGAGTCATACGCGCAGCGGGCTCAGAACAATCATCACCTTCGGAAAAAGGACAATGTTGTCACTATCAATCGAGTGTTCGCTTTTTTCCGGTCAACCCAGAACTGCGTCGCCAGTACCAGTACAAGAAATTATTCAGCGGCCAGCGTTGACGACCGTACAGATCGAAGAACCACCGAATCAACGCGCGTAGGGGCCCTGGCAAACGAACGGTGCCTGTGGGGAGCACCGGTCCCCACTGTGACATGGCTCTCGCGAGGTCCAGCAGCAGTTCAAGGCCAAGCTCTGAGGCATTGTGGCGCATGGTCTCCACGTATGGCGACTGTGGAAAATTGGAGGTCAGCGAGTACATCCGCCACAGCATTGACGGGAATTTCAGAACGCTGATTTGCCGCCGAAAACCGAGCCGCGCCTTCGCAGCCAGGACACGGTGTAGGAAATCACGGTCGTCCCCGATCCTAATGGTTGACGACCAAGGACCGACCACCTCGATCAGGTTCTTGCGGTGCAGCCAGTTGCTAGGTGAGATCGCGGCCTTCCGATCCCACGCCGTTTTGGGTAGCGTGAAAGTGCCGACAGCACCTTCTGGGCCCAACATCACACCCAATGAGAATGCCAAGTCACAGCTACTTTTCTCAATGCAGTCCACGAGCTCCGACAAATGCCAGGGGAACCACAGATCATCGTGTCCGAGATACGCGACCAGTCGTCCCCGCGCACGGCGCAAAGCCTCGTTTCGAGGCATGCTGGGAGTACCCGAGTTTACAGACAGGTTGACCCAATGCACGCGCGTGTCGCCAAAGGAGGAGACGATTGTTTTGCTGTCATCAGTGCAGCCATCGCCCACAACCCAGACCTCAAAATCAACGAAATCCTGCCACAGCACAGTTTCGAGCGATAGTCGCAAAGTGCCGCTGCTATTATAGGTGGGAATGACGACGGTAACGGTTGGCCGTTGCTCAGTCATGTGACAACCTACAGAATGTGCGGAAACAGGAATCTGTTTTTTGAAACTGGGAGCGACTCATCAGAAGCTTTCTGTCCGAGTT
>CAYYHL010000135.1:0-5318 GCA_964471775.1 uncultured Clostridia bacterium | reverse complement strand
CGGAATGAAAGACCTTAACCGTGATTTTGCCTCCGCTTAGCTCTTCAAGAACTTCGGCGAACTTGTTCATGGCCAAAGTTTGAGGTTGTTCGGGTCCAGCCACTGTGTTGTAGCGAAGCGTATAGGTTTTCTCCGCACAAACACCTACTGACGACATGAGTCCAATCACCAGAACACACCCAAGGATTACTCTCAACGCTTTCATGTCGTACCTCCTCTCATGAATTTGTCGGACCTTGATAAGGTCTGAGTTGATTTCCACCTCCTTTCATCGCATTTTTTGTTTTCTCGGAAATCCTCCATTCACCTCGTGTCCAGTCAAATCTGGAACAGGGCCAATTTCATCTTTCCCCAATGCTATTTCTGGGTAGTTTAGGAATAGACCTTTTTTCTTCTCACTTCTGAGGAATGCTCTTCCATAGCACGAACATAGCACTATAGGCTCGGTTCATTGATGGTATGTCTTGTCCTTGCGATTTTGGTCTACGAATCTTGCAGTCTTAGGAGTGGAGAGAACTCGGTGGATAGTGCTCTTTGGTGAGTTGAGTTGCTTGTCTAGCTCAGTTAGTCGTGCCACATTCTCTATTTTGGCCACGCCTTCCACAGCTTCCGTGGGTCTATCTGCGGATTTCATATCTATCCGGGCGACTCGAACAACGCCGCATTCATTCTATGATTGGACCGAATCTTTGTCAAGGGCGCGCATCGAATCACCTAGTAGCCGTCCTCAGATTGACATCAAATCCTTGTTATCATATGATAGGCGGGAGAGGAGAGAGGCGATGACTCATCGTGAAAGGGTGCTGGCGGCATTGAACCATCAGGAGGTGGACCGGGTACCTGTGGATCTTGGTGCGACGCGTGACAGCTCTATTGTAAAGGAAGAATACCTGCGTCTGAAGGAATATCTGGGAATAAATGGTAATAGACCGATAAGACTCGTTAATCGGATGATGCAGGTGGTGGAACCGGAGGAGAAAGTACTAGAGTACTTTGATGTTGATCTTCGAGGGGTTGGCCCGGGACCCCCCGAGAAGGGTGGAGATAAAGAGTTAGGAGAGAATCGCTACCAAGACGAATGGGGAGTAGTTCGAGTGAAACCTTCTGGCAGTTTTTACTATGATTTGACAGATTCTCCCCTCTCCGGTCCACTTGCCTCTTCCGACATTATGAACTATGAGTGGCCAGACCCTCATGACCCTGGAAGAATTAAGGGATTGAGGGAAAAAGTGGAAAGGCTACGCAGCAGCACCGACTATGCTATCGTTCTCTCACTGCCCAGTCCCTTTGTCCATACAAGCCAATACATACGAGGATTTGAGGATTGGTTCATAGACTCGGTTGCAAATCCTCGTCTCCTTGGAATGCTGTGCGATGCTATTCTGGATGTGACCCTCACAATGTGCGGCGATGCTCTTAGGGAAGTTGGAGAACTGGTGGATATCGTTTTTTGCGCAGACGATTTGGGGATGCAGAATGGACCTATAGTCTCTCCAGAGATCTACCGCCGCCTATTCAAAGTGAGGCATAAACGGTACCTTCAATTTGTTCATGATCATACTTCCGCAAAGTTAGCTTTTCATACCTGTGGGTCCGTTTGGGACTTGCTGGACGACTTAATAGAGATAGGAGTTGAGGTGCTCAACCCTATTCAAGTTGCCGCTGCAAAAATGGATACTATTCAACTCAAGAAACGGTACGGGAAGCATCTTAGTTTCTGGGGGGCAATTGACACACAACATATACTTCCTCACGGAACTAGGGAAGAGGTCGAGAGAGAAGTCAAAAGGCGAATTGGCCATCTTTCTCCTCACGGAGGATACATTCTCTCAGCAGTACACAATATTCAGCCTGATGTACCTCCCAGCAATATTGTCACCATGTATGAATGTGCTCGAAGCTGCAGCGTATCTACCAAAACTTAACAGAAATGATGAACGAGATTTTGGCGACAAAATCCCATAGGGTAGCGGCTCTTGTCGAGTCTTTTAGGAATACACTTCTTCTTTTCTGGCCAGGAAATAAACTCCCGGAAAGAGCAACAGAATACCTAAAATTTGCATAACTGTAGCTGTCTCTCCTAAGATGAAAAAACCCAACAATGTGGCGAAAAAAGGTGTTGAAAGCTCGAGTGCAGAAGATTGAGCAGCTTTGATCCGCTTCAAGCCTTCATAGTACAGAATGTATCCTGCCCCAACTATGACCCCAACCAAGATTTGATAAATATTAGAAAAAAGCACTGAGGATGTGGAAAGTGCGTAGATCACAAATACAACCGAAGCGATGAAGAATCTGTAAAATGTAACAACACCAGCATTCATATCCCTGAGATATTTCCTCGTTACCATACCCGTGGTTGCCCATGCAATGGTTGCACACAGCACAAATAGATCATACATACTGCCCAATCTCAGCATGGATAGATTCCTCAAGTTTCTTGTAGTAACCAGCAAACCCGCAATAACCATGAAACATATCCCTACGTAGTCAAACCTCGCCAGCTTGTCCTCTTTTAAGTAGAAGAATCCAATGAAAACGACAAAGATCGGCTGCATATGTCCTATCAAGACAGCGTTAATCACCGGAACTTTAGTCAGTGCAAACAAATACATTAAGTCAGCAAATAGTGTTCCCGCTAGTGCAATATAAACGAGTATCGAGAATTGTTTCCTATTAACCTTAAGAGTTCCCTTGTTGGTGACGAAGGCGTAAGACAATGCAATTAATGCAACCAAAATGGCTCTCACAGTGGAGGTCTCAAGGAAGTTTGCGTTTGCATACGACAATTTAGCAAAAATGGGCTCAAAAGCCCACGCTATACTTGCTCCCAGAGTTGCCAAGATTCCTATTGTTTTCAGGCGCATAGCGTAGGGTCTATTTCTTCACCGAAAAACAGTCAGATTGCTTCGGCTTCTTCATGTGCAATTTGGCACCAGCGGATCACATTCTCTGGATTGTCTCCAATGGTATGGTTGTCTTTCATGATTATCTCGACTCGGCATTTGCGAGTAATTTGCAACGCTTTTCTTAGTTCCGCGCGGATCTTATCTTCGTCCAGGGAAGGCACAGCCAGAGCGCTCGGATGCGGTTTCATCGAATAGATATACTCATCACTCAGTTTGTCGGCCATATCAGCTAAATTGGCCCAGGGAGAGACAGAAACGCGCCGAAGACCGGGCGTCTTTTTCACTACGTGCCAGCGCTTGTCTAACGGCTCACAACAACCGTAACAGTTCAGTCCAAAGCGCTGAAGAATGGGAAGCTGATAGGGAAAGATGAATTCGGCAAACATATCCGGGGAGAAGGTAGCGGTCTCTTGACTCTCGCAGAACCCCCACATGTCGCACGTACGTGCTATTTTGCCCTCAAAATCCTTCTGGGGAAGTTCCCGGGTATAACCAAATCCACCCGAGCCCACATACGTTCCATCGTTATTTAGACTCAAAAGACCGTTTTGCTGGAGAAAGTCGAGTTTGGCGAGGGTTCCATCGCGCAAAATACCCATCAGTTCATGAAGATGCTCGGGATAGTCATATGTATCAAACATGATCTGCTCAAGACCGCGCAGGTTAACCAGGATCCAGGTCATTCCAAGGCTCCACCACCATGTGCCTTTTACTCTTACCACTAATAAATTGCCTAAGACCTTCTTGGCCAGTGAGAGGAGCCTCTCGGTCGCTTCATAATCTACAAAAATCTGAGGGAAATGTAGTCTCCCCAGGTCATGGTAGGACTTTAGGGGTGCATCCCAAGTATAGGAGCCACCGTTCTCGCCACCAATTTTTTTTTCATGCATCCCCCAATCGCTCTCGCTATGTACATAAGGGATGTTGAAATATGGCTCAACTGGCCGGTCATCACCCATAGACTCGCCCCAAAATATTTCCTTGCGCAGCATCATTTCCCATTCCCGGGCAAGTTCGCCACGGCACTCGATTTCCTCATCACTGATAATCTCGTTCCAACCGTTCTCCGGATCACAAAAAATGAGAGGGCGAGTATCTTCCAGCGCATTGTGTCGATACCAAAGGTCTCGCTTCTCCTGTTGCATAGGATCCGCTGCTAATTCGGCAACTCGACCAGCCAACCCCCTGAGTATTCCACGATCTTCTTTGCATATTGCCAGCTTACCAGCGCTAAGCGTTTTTTGAGCAAGAGATGCTTGCGTTTGATCAGCCATCTTCTCGGTACTGCCACCACCAGAGTAATGGATTCCCCCAATTTTGGCCACCCAAGCCTCCTTTCCCTTTAAAATCTTATCTCTCTTTTGGCGACTTTGTCGTTTTTCTCCTGTCAAGTGCCCAAAAACACCAAATTTCAGCGTCACGGCCCGCTTCGGGGAGAGTGAGAGTTTTTCGGGTCGACACATTGTATCACACCCGTAGGAAACCGCAACGTAGCAAAGAGCGAGGAGCTTGACCGGGAACGGCTTTTCAGTATAGTGAAAAGGCAAAACAAGATAGAGGACTATGCAGTATCGGGCTACACGCAGGACTAAGACCGTGGCGGGAACCAAGGATTGTACTCCAGGTATGCAGGAGAGACCGAAATGAAAATGAGATATGGCAAAGGCATCTACAAAAGATTGGAGGGTGGGAAAGAAACTAGCTATACCGGTGAATTAACACTCAATGATGTGAAGATTTACATGGATGGGGAGCCCGATTCCTTCATAGCGCTTGATAGAATAGATGAGATAAACAAGACAAAAAAGAGTCTCAAGATGAAGATTGTTCCTTCCCGTCCCTTTGCCTATGATGTATGGCTGCAAGGAGAGGGGACGGAAAGACTGCTCGATGATCTCCTGGTCTTGAAGCCTTCTTTCAAGAAAGTGTGGTGGAAAGAAAAGTGGCGGTCTAGCAGCTCGGGAAAGGGCGCATGATGATCTCCGTGCCGCTGGGTGTGCTGCACTATCTTCTCAATCCAGCCTTTTTTCTCCTTGCAGTTTTTGAATATCGGTAATATCCTGGACTGTCTCTACACACCCGAGATACCTCCCATCCTCACTTCTCACCGCAGCATACCTTATATAGATCTTTTTGCCGTCTTTATTCATCCAGGATTCAGTAAAGCTGGCCCTGTCGTTCTTGAAACTGTCAAGGAGTCGATTGACCGCCGGTCGGCTGCTTGCAGGGTGACAGTCTTGAACCTTCATACCGATAAGCGAAGGATCCCGGGCAAAAATTCCCCTGCCGCTTCCACTGAAATACCTCACCGAGTCATCTTCGTCTACAAAGGTTATCTCCAGTGGCAGGGTATTCAGAATGGCTTTCAAGACGCTCCAGGATAAATTCTCTATCACTGTCTACCTCCGTTAG
>CAYYHL010000134.1:0-5329 GCA_964471775.1 uncultured Clostridia bacterium | reverse complement strand
GTTATTCTCAAATGCCCCTTTTGTCTGGTTCAATGCGGGATGAGGTTGGCATGAATCCCAGGCAATGATAGAATATGAGATATGAAGCTAAGATTAATAGAGCCAAGTAGGTACCTTGAAAATGGCAACCTACTGAAGGTACCGGGCGTTTTGCCCCCATCGCTCACCTTGCCACTCCTTGCTGCTCTAACACCTCGTGATGTTCATGTTTCCATTGTAAATGAGCTGGTAGAGGATATCGACTTCGACGAAGAAGTTGATGTGGTCGGTATTAGTTCTTATACCATCAGCATATACAGAGCTTATGAAATTGCAGATGAGTTTCGGAAAAGAGGTGTGCCAGTTGTAATGGGTGGCATTCATGTGTCTATGCAGCCGGAAGAAGCCCAGAAACACGCGGATACAGTAATAGTTGGTGAAGCTGAGGAAATCTGGCCACAGTTTCTAGACGATTTCAGAAATGGAACAAGAAAGAAAATCTACGTAGCAAAAAAAAGACCGTCACTCATCAATCTTCCTGTTCCTCGATTCTCTCTCATGGATAAATCGCGATATTTGTGCTTTGGGAGGAAAGGATTATTTCGTTTGCTGCCCACGCCAATGCTCTCCATTCAAACCGCGAGAGGATGCCCTCATTCCTGTGACTTCTGCTCGGTGACCTTGTTTTCAGGTGGGAAATACAGATCCCGACCCATCTCTGACGTTATAGGTGAGATAAAGGCACTTGGGGCCAAAGGTTACTTCTTTACTGACGATAATATTTTCGCAAGCCCTCCGCGAGCGAAAAAGCTATTCAGAGCTCTTATTCCCCTTAGGATTCTTTGGTTTGGACAGGCCACCATAAGTGCTGCAGAGGACAAAGAGTTAATTCAACTTGCTCGTGAGAGTGGCTGTATTTCACTATTCATAGGTCTGGAAAGTTTATCTCACAAAAGCCTTGGGTCCGTAGGCAAAATGATAAACGAAGTTGAGGACTATGAAAAGAATCTGAAAGCCTATAGAAAAGAAGGGATCGGCGTGGTAGCCAACATGATGTTTGGATTTGATGACGAGGAACCTACAGTTTTCAAGGAGGCCTACGATTTCCTGGTTAAGAATCGTGTCACTCATGCCTTTTGGTTTCCCCTTACTCCTCTCCCTGGAACGCGTCTTTACGAGAAACTGAAAGATCAGGATCGGTTGAAGTGCGAGAAATGGTGGCTGAAGCCTGAAGCGGACATTCGTCGGCCAAAGTTCACAGGGACCAAAATGGAGGACGGTGTGTTTTCTGACAATTTTTATCAGTACTACAGGCGCTTCTACTCTCTGGGTAGCATAACTCAACGAATCCTCTTTCCTCCTCAGAAAAGATTCCTGCCTAAACTTTTGTTGAACCTCTTATACAGAAGAAAACTTAGGTCTGGAGCCACTGTCATTGGGTATTGATTGAGAAGGAGATAGGAACAGTCCATCTTTCAGCATAACCCGCCATTTTGCTCAAATCAAAATTCTCTTTCCTCCCGCGTATTTTCTCTAAACAACCCGAAGGGCAAAGCGCCATGTCTTTTAGGCGTGGTGAATGGAATTTCACCACAAGGCGGCGAGTGGAGCTCGAAATGATAAGTGCGACGGGCTTGCCCGTATCGGTAGCGTCGACATTAATCTGATAATGGTGCGATATGGCACTATGAAATAGTTCATTGAGCGGCTGGCCTTGTGAACTTGGTCTTGCAGGAGCCGCTGGATTCACTTTGCATTGACAGGCCCCCCAAAACAGATTGACAATGGCTGAGATTTGACCTAGCCTGTGCTCGCCGAGAGTGATGAGAGTTTGTAGACGAACGCCTCGTAAGTTCGGAGAGAGCACGGCCAAGAATATAGGGACGGATACCAGACGCTTGGTTGAGTCCGGGCACGAGTATCCGAGGGCTATGAAACGGTAGCATCAGCAGGCTAGGAGGGTGAGAATGTCAACCAGGAAAGCTCGTTGGCTTGGGGCCGCATTTATCCTCTCACAAATTCTAGCTCTCCTTGCTCCCAATATGATCCTCGCTGGAAAAGGAACTCTGACAATTCTACATACCAATGACATACACTCACATTTAGATAGATTCCCCGCTTTGGCGACCAGAGTCAAAGAGGTTAGAGAGACGAAGGCAAGAGAAAAGGACCCGGTACTGCTGTTGGATTCAGGCGATTTTCTCATTGGAACCCCCTACCATCTTCTCAGCCTCACCTCCAGCCCAGAGCTCACCCTGATGCACACTCTCGGGTATGATGCTACAACCCTTGGAAATCATGAATTTGAGTGGGGACCTGAGGCTCTCGCAAGGCTGATTGATGTTGCCAGAACAAATGGGGGCACCTCAACCGTTCCTATCGTCGCTTCCAATATTGAGTTCAGTCTGTTTGATTCACGGGATGATGATCTAAAAAAGCTATACGAGAGTGGTGCCATGCAGCCATATCTTGTGAAAGACCTATCCAATGGGCTAAGGGTGGGCATCATTGGTCTACTGGGAAAAGACGCAGAACGGGAAACACCCGGGGCGCCCCCTATACGATTCAGACACGCAAGGGACTTCGTCCAGGAAATAGTGAACAAAGTCAGGAAAAGACGCACGGACCTGGTGGTTCTTCTTTCTCATTCTGGACTCGACGAAGATAAGAGGCTGGCAAGATCGATTGAGGGGATTGATGTGGTCATCGCTGGACACTGCAGTACTATCTTGCCTCAACCCATCCAGGTCGGTAGTACCTTGATAGTGGAAGCAGGCTCATATGCAAGAAATCTAGGCAAGCTTGAGCTACGCGTGGATGAGGGGAAAGTCTCTCTGGTGCGTTACGAACTCATACCTATTGATGATAATGTATCAAAGGACGAAGCTGTCGAGAAGATTGTGGAAGACTACAGGTGCATCATTGATGAACAGGTACTGAATCCTTTGGGGTTGGAGTTGGAGAGGGCACTCGCGGAAACGAGATTCGATCTGCTCGCAGAGACCGAGTTTTCTTCCGAGACCAATCTGGGGGACTTAGTCACGGACGGTATGCGCTTTGCTATTGACCGCTACGAACCCGAGGAGTCTGTGGATTTTGCCTTCGAGCCAACAGGATTTGTTCGTGATAGCTTGGATCCGGGGGTGGTGAAAACCTCGGATGCTTTTTCCGCTCTCCCCTTGGGAAGCGGCCCTGACATGGAACCAGGATATCCGCTGGTCAGCTTTTACCTGAGCGCCCAGGAGATAAAGAGAGTCTTGGAGATATCGATCTACCTTTCCACGAAAAGAGGAAAGGACTACCTTCTCCAGGTCTCAGGCTTGAGATTCTGGTACAGTCCCCTGGGCCCAAGGTTCAGGAAGGTGACTCGGATAGACAAATGGGACCGTGCTCTCGGGCGATACGTTCCGTTTGATGTCTCGGATGCTACCACCCTGTACAAAGTGGGGATCAACCTTTTCTTGATAGATATCCTTCCCGTCATCGGAAGATATCTCCCTCGACTGACCGTAACTCCCAAGGATAGAAAGGGAAATCCTATCCCGCTCGAGACTCCGCGAGACAGAACACAGATCCTGGTAGACACGGACCCTATAAGGGCGGGCATCCAGGAACTGAAAGAGTGGCGGGCACTGGTAGACTATCTTTCCCATCTTCCTGATCTGGATAGGGATCTAATACCTGATGTTCCCTCACGCTATGCTGAGCTCCAAGGAAGGGTCAACAGGCCTCCTGAGAACGTTCTGAGCTACGAGGCCCAAAGGAAAAAACCCTGGATAGGCGTGGGAGCATCGCTCCTTTTCCCGTCTCTGGGTCACCTCTATGCAGGGGGCTGGTATTCGAGAGGCTTAGGATTCTTTCTTCTCGAGCTAGGATCATTCTCTCTTGCAACCCGGGAGCCCACCAGGGATCTGGGTCTTCTCGGTCTAATCTTTCTCAAAGCTTGGGAGTGTGGCGACGCTCACAGGGCGGTTATTGACTACAACGACAGGCTCCGAGAGAAGTATCACATCGCTTTCTCGGTGGACGAGCGTAGGGCAAGCGTGGCTTTGTGCCTTAGGTTCTAAGGAGTGAAGACAAAGCTCATCCTAAATCCTGTTGCTGGTCGGGGAAAGGCAAGAGAACTCTTCCCTTTAGTCCAAAAGAGACTGAAAGAAGAAGGAATCGAATACGATCTTGCTCCTTCTCGGGCTCGAGGAGACGCAGAGAGACTTGCTCAGGCGGCAAAGACCGAAGGCTACCGAAGACTCATCGTCTGCGGAGGGGATGGAACAGTCAGCGAGGTTATCAACGCACTCATCAAGACGGATGTCGCCCTGGGAATAATACCTCTTGGGATCGGAAACGATTTTGCCCGTAACTTAGGGATAAAGGAGGACGTCGAGTCTGCCAGTCGCCTGCTCAACGAAGGCAAAGTAAAAGACATAGATGTCGTGAAGACAGGGCGGCGTGGCTACTACGGAAGCGTCGGAGGAGTCGGTTTTGATGCCGAGATCGTCTCTTTTGTAAATCGGTGGAAGAGGTTTGTCCCCCGAACACTCATCCATCCGTTCTACATAGGCGCAACTATGATGCAAATCGGTCTGTGTAGACCGCACAAGGTTAGAATGAAGTACGATGGAACTACTTTCAGTGGAGAGATACTCATGGTCTCTTTCGGAAATACGGCATCCTATGCCCGGGTAATTCAGGTCAGTCCCTCAGCCGTGGCTGATGATGGACTCCTGGATATTTGCATTGTCAGAAGATTGAGTAAACTCAAGATAGCCTTACTATTCGTAAGAATTCTCACTAGAATGCTCTCCTTTCGGCTGCCGGAAGTTAGAATCTACCAGGAAATCCCGGGCGTCGAAGTCTACCAAGCGAGGAGAGTCTGCATAGAATCAGACACTCCTCTTCCTTTTCATGGAGATGCGGAAATTATCTCCGCGACACCCCTGTGTCTTGAGGTGGTCCCGGGAGCTTTGAAAGTGATAGTCCCCGGGTGACAGAATTCTGTCATGCTCTTTTGTTACCCCCCGTAACAATTAGTAACAATGAGGATTCTCGAATACCGCCCCATGTCCAGACGCTCATTTTTGTCCGAAAAGTGCCCTACCCTATCGGAGTGAAGGCAGTATTCTGGTAGTGCAGGAGAATTCCCTCCAGCAATAACTCATTCGTATACCGCGGCGATGCACACGAAAACCGCGTACTAGCGCGGGGTGGCTGGTAATTCTCTTTTGTCAAACAGAATGGTGGGGCAGATCCCTCCAAACCAGATTGACAAGTGCCGGGATTTACCCTAGATTGTTGCCGAAAAAGCAATGGTTCCATAATCTCTGAATGAACACACTGGCTTGAAGGCCTC
>CAYYHL010000133.1:0-5336 GCA_964471775.1 uncultured Clostridia bacterium | reverse complement strand
CCAGGGTCAAAATCCCTTCTTTCATCGCTACTCTGGCTATGATGGCTATAGCGCGGGGTCTAGCACTAATATATACCAAGGGAATTCCCATATCTATGTTTCCTCCTGAGTTCAGAATAATTGCCCGATATTTGGGACCTGTCTCCGTTCTTACGCTTATTATGATTGGCATGCTCGTAATCGGTCAACTGATACTGTCCTGGACCCGAACCGGTCAATATATTCATGCTACTGGTGGACATGAAGAGGCTACCAGGTATCTGGGAGTAAATGTGGATAGGGTCAAGCTATTTGCCTTTGCCTTTTCTGGATTCTGTGCGGCAGTGGGAGGTGTTATGCTGACCGCCCGAATGGATTCAGCATATCCTAATGTGGGACAAGGGTATGAACTTGATGCCATAGGTTCCGCTGTCCTTGGAGGTATAAGCTTCACCGGGGGTATGGGGTCTGTGGCAGGGACCTTTATGGGGGCTCTGGTCATAACCATATTGGGAAATTTACTAAATCTACTTCGCGTTTCAGGATTTTACCAGTATGTGTTCAAAGGCATAATATTGGCGGTAGCAGCATTATCTCTTTCCAGAGGGGTAAGATATGCTAAATAGAAAGGGAGAGGTGTCAAGAACGATTTCAGAGTTCAATCCAGGGGTGCACCATTTCTTTTTTGTGATTGTGCGGGACCTTGGAGGTCAGATTTTCTTACTCCAAAACGGCCTCTAATGCCGATGTAGAGGCGGGTTTGACTTGATTTGCCGCCGGATTGTACCACCGCGACCTGGGAAGTCTTCGTTTACCCCACGGTTTCTACTTTTATTAGATTGGTGGTGCCAGGAATCGCAAAAGGGATACCTGCAGTAATTATTATTTTTTCTCCTCGGTGCACCAGACCCGTCTCCAGGGCTGTCCTTTTTGCCTTATCAATCATATCATCCGTATCTTTTATCTCTGAGCTCTGGCGTGGATACACCCCCCAGGAAAGAGCCAACTTCCTCACAGTGGCCCGTTTGGGACTTCGGGCTATGATTGGTACACGGGGACGATACCTGGCTACCATACGGGCACTACTTCCAGAAAGCGTAAAGGTAACAATGGCTGCTGCCTTCAAATTCTGGGCAATCTCACAGGTTGCATGACTTATAGCGTCCGGAACAGCAGGCTTAACCGAGAGTGCTCTTTCTTTTAAGATTTTCTCGTAATCCAAGGACTTTTCAGTCTCAAGGGCTATCTTGCTCATCATCACTGCTGATGCAACAGGATATTTCCCCAGGGCTGTTTCCTCTGAGAGCATGATTGCGTCGGTTCCATCAAAGATAGCATTGGCTATATCCGTAACCTCTGCTCTGGTAGGACGAGGATTCTCAATCATTGATTCCAGCATTTGGGTGGCAGTGATTACCGGTTTTCCCGTCAAATTACACCTTTTGATAATTTCCTTCTGAACGAGAGGCACCTCTTGAAGGGGTATCTCCACACCTAAATCACCCCGAGCTATCATTATTCCGTCAGCTGCTTTAATTATCTCGTCTATACTACGCAATGCTTCCCGCTTCTCAATTTTGGCAATGAGGGAAATCTCCTCTTTCCCCTTTCCCTTTAAGATTTTTCTTATCTGAAGAATATCTTGAGCTTGTCTAACAAAAGAAATGCCAATGAAATCTACCACATGTTCTATTCCAAAAACAAGGTCCTTTTGATCTTTCTCGGAAAGAGAGGGAATTTCAAAAGAGGCTTCAGGCAAGTTTATCCCTTGGTGAGAGGCAAGCTCACCTCCTGTGATTACACAACATTTAATGTCTGTGGAAACTACCTCCTCAACTCTAAGTTCAAGCAAGCCATCAGCCAGAAGGATGACTTGTCCGCTTTTGACCTTTTGAGGCAAAAGAGGATAGGTTATGGAAACCTCTCTTTCATTTCCGGGAATGTGGCGGGAGGTGAGAGTGAATGTTGTTCCCTCTTCTAATAAAACGGGCTCTTTTTGAATTAGGCCGGTTCGGATTTTGGGACCACTCAAGTCTTGAAGAATAGCAACAGGCTTTCTCAGCTTAAGAGATGCCTCTCGAACATATCTTATGGCTCGGGAATGCTCTTCATAGCTGCCATGGGAAAAATTCAGACGGGCTACATCCATGCCCTCCCTTATCAGGTCTTCTACCACCTTGGACGACCCTGAGGCAGGACCGATGGTGCAAACTATTTTGGTGCGCCTTCTTCTGTGAGATCCTCTGTAGCTCATCTGAGAGGCTGGCCTATTAAGATTTGAAGGCAAAGCCCTTTCTTACCTCCGGGATAATCGCTCTTCTTATTGTACTCTGGTGCTGCCCAGAGTCAATCTAAGTTTTCTTTTCGTGTGGCCTTCGGTACTTCAAGCCACATAATGGCGACTTCCATGGCCCGGGAGGTACACAGAATCCGCGTTCAACTCTTAACCTTGGAAGTAAGTGGGATGAGCGTCACAGTGTGGGACACACCAGGCATTTTGCGGACTTTTCCCTTGACGATTTTTCCGATTTTATCAGGGACGGTCTCAATGAGACCTTTTTCCACTTCGATGACTGCTAGGAGATCATAGTCACCGGGCACGATATGAACTTCACGTATTTCCTTGACCTTCAGCAACTTGTCCGCGATAGTATCTTCCTTGCCGGTCGCCACATTGATCAAGAGGAAGACTCGACCAACCGTCCTCATGTCTCTTAACTCGACGTTCTCCAACTATACCACCTCCCTTCCTTCCAAGGAGATTATACTACCGACCGATGAATATAGCAATGAATTCGGGTTAAGCTGTCCCCCGTATCCGCGAATCAAACCGACCGAGGACTCCGGGGGACGGACGATGTTAGATAGTACTTTTTTCGAGAATATGACGGATGAGATTCAGATTCCGGCCTACACCCTTCCGACGTGAGTACAGTCAGCCCGTGATACGACTCTCTGGTCCCCGTCCAGAATGTCCTTAGTCTCTTCAAAGGCGTGGGGTGAGATGAAGAAAGCGAGAGCGTGGACAAGCTCCTCTCCTTCATTGGGCGAAGTAGCGGCTGCGAGAAGTAATACCATCGGGCCGGCCACACAATAGTGTTGGCTAGCCTTCACCTACTGCTTAGGCCCCTATGCCCAAGGTCCTAGCTTGAAAGGTAATACGGTCAATGGGGGCGAGTCAGGGGCATCTTGACCTCATCATTAAGTTGGCATCCCTAGGAAACTTAGCAACTGGTAAACAAGAAAAGCTGGCCAGACAATCGCTTTTAGAAAACCTATAACTCCCATCCCGAAACCCGTAGCATGAGATATGTAATATACTGCGGCACCAATGACACCCAAACAATAAACGAAACCGGCCATGCCGTAATTCTCTTTCTTCATTATTTTTCACTCCTTATCATTTAGTGTAGTTTTGATAATTCTCCACAAAGTATTTCTTGCCTTTTTGCCTAACTGTGAAACCTTGGTTCTGCAGTAATTTCTTATGTGTTTTCACCCCACCAGGATATTTCTCACTCAAGAAGGCCTTCGGGGTTTCAAGGCTCGCCAACTAAAGAATATTATCTGCACCTTCTTTTTCTGTCTCTGTCAACTGTATCCGGGGAACGGACGATGTTAGAACTTTTTTCGAGAATACGACGCAGGAGATTCAGATTCCGACCTACGGCTTTCCCACCTGAGCACAGTCCGTGGCACAATTCTCTGGCCCCTCCGGAATCCTCTTAGTCTCTCGACAGTCTAAGGTCACATGAAGGAAGTGAGAGTGTGGATGAGCTTCTCTCCTTCATTGGGCAAGGTAGTAGCTACGAGAAGGAATACCATCAGGTACGGCCGGCTAAGGGTCTTGATTAAACTCCACCTGCTCCTGAAAATCTAAGGTCCTCTCTATTCTGAGCACATATCCTCCACCTGCCTTAGCTCCGATTTTAGACCTGATGCCTTGTTCATTTCGGCAAATGCTGCTTCCAAAGCCTCAAGGTTTCCGTTCTCCCAAGTACACCACATCAACTTTTGCTCGTTGGCAATCCAAGCGCCACGGAGTTGTGCAATTCCCTGAGACTTCACATCTTCTGCGAATTTCAGGGCTTGTTTAATCAGTGGTTCTTTGGGAATATCTCTTTCCCAACAGTTCGTTGCCATGATCAACATCTCGTGGCCTCCTGTTACTGTTTCGTCATCTCTCTATTGCTGTTGACCCACGTTTGGCCTAGGCATGACTCCCCTCGACAGGCAGGTTGATTGACCTGCCCCCGTTAATCGCACCGCTTTCTAAGTTAGTGTCACGGGGATGATAGCTTCCGGAGCAGGTCAAAAACGCTGGATCCGCCAGTATGCGCAAGAGTCCCGGCACCACCAGACTGCCGGAATGGTGGTCGCGGTGTTCGCGTCCAGGTCGATTCGCCTTCCTTCCCTCCGCTCGATCGGTATTCTAGGCCGTTCAGAGGAAACTAGTGCTATTCCTGGACGCAGTGAAGGTTGAAAGAACCCTGGGACGGTAGCAACAGACCAGGAGCTGGTAGTCTCTCCTCTTTCCTACATCTTCCCCAGCGTGACGTCACCGGACGTGGCTCTCAGTTTGATCAGAATACCTCCTCCTCCAATGGTTCCTCGTAGCTCATTTCTTTCCATGGTTCCTTCGACGGTAAGGGCAAAATCGGTCGTAATCCTTCCAGAGGTGGTGCTGATATCGATGTCAGCTGCAGTGTCAGAGGGAATGGAGAGGTCAATGTCCCCACTGGTCGACTGAAAACTCATTTCCGAGAGTTCCTCGTAGATCTCCTCCAGTTCCACCCGGATCTCGCCGCTGCTGGTTCTCACAGCCTTCACTCCCCCCTGAGCCTCCAATATCTTGATATTGCCACTGCTGGCCCGGGCGGTGATGATTCCCTCCACATTCTCTGCGTCGATTTTGCCACTCGAGGTCTCAGCGTCGATGTCTCCCACAATATCTTTCAGGGTGACATTCCCGCTACTCGCATGGACTCGGATATCGTTGGGTCGATCGGACTCTTCGACTCCCCGTATCCGTATGGATCCACTGCTGGTACGAGCACTGATGTCTCCTTTTGAATTTTCGGTGCGGATGCTCCCGCTGCTGGCACTTGCGTCAATCTCTCCCCAGATATCTTTCAGTTCAATGTCGCCGCTCGAACTCTGTGCGCGGACGTTGCTTCGCTGGCCTTCGATGAAGAGATCTCCGCTGGAAGACTGAAGCTTCACGGTGGCGCCTTCAGGAACCCAGAGCTCATAGTGCACTCTCCCTCGCTCAAACCAGCTGAACCGGGGGTACTCTGTCTCGATCTTCAGATGATCCTGGCTGGCATCAATGATGATCTCGATCTTGTCTGATCCCC
>CAYYHL010000132.1:0-5355 GCA_964471775.1 uncultured Clostridia bacterium | reverse complement strand
AAAGGATGGGACGCAAAACCGCAGGCCTTCTAACAAGACGGCTGGGTTACCGAAGTTACCCCACGATCTGTAATTGCCCATTCCTTCGAATAGGAAGAATGGGTTTTTGTTTTTGATGGGAAATTGCAGAATACCACGACAAAATGCTAGATGAGGGAAGGAGAAAAAGGAGGTAAGGCGAAGTGGGCAATTTGGTGAAATGCTCAGTACTTATCCTTGGAGACAGCGAAGGTCAACTCGTACTGAGCTACATCTACTAATTACGAAGACAATACCAGACAAGGGTAGGGGAGAATTCTTGGGGAAATTGAAAGAAGAAGAAGAAATATGGTACGCTCGAGCGAAATACCGAATTTTGAGCTCGGCCCCTATGCCCTAATCCCGACCCCGGCATATAAAGACGATTGTCCGGACATCGGACGGCCCTGCTAAATCGGTATTATTGCTACGTATGTGACAGGGTGACCAAAAAGTGTAAGAGAGCTCTGTACCTAAGTAAAGGAAGGTACTGGAGAGCCTCCTGCAACATATCGCCGACCGGAACATCTTAAATAGAAAAGTTGCATTAGATCCTTCGAATAGACTTCGAATAATATGAATTTTGGAACTACCATTCATGTTGGAGCCCCGGGGTGATGGTGCATTCAAGTATGAGTAATTCCCAGGAGTTTCTGTAAACTCAAAAGTGAAAGTGAGGTGATGCGTATCGAAAAAGCGAGGAAAGGTGTCAAAGAAAACAGAAAACCATAAAAAGGAGGTGAACTTGTACTGAGGTGAGCTTTCAGCGACTTAACCGATGCTCACCCCAGGGTACAAGAGTAAAAGATGAAGAATGAAAAGCGTGTGTTTATCGGTGTGGCCTTGGCAGCGATATTTTGCCTCTTTGTACTCGCTAGTGCAGGGTTTGGTCAAATAGAAGAGGTGTTGAAAAAAATAGAAACGCCGCCGATGGTCATAGAACTTGCGAAGCCTATCGATGTGGTACCTGAGGAGCCTGTAAAGATAGCTGTTATCGGAATGCAAACAAATCCTTTCTGGATAGAGATCGCGAAGGGTGTGATGGCGGCACAGACTGACTTAGCGCGTCACAATGCCAAAGTAGACTGGGTCATAGCTAGTCCTGAGTTAGCTATCGACGACAGCATTGCAGCAATAGAGACTGCCGTAGCTCAAGGATACGACGCAATTGCCATATGTGCCCTTGCGCCCGGTGTTGTAGCAGCAATGGATGCGGCCGTGGACGCAGGGATTCCCGTCGCTGCATACTGCACGGAACCCGAAGAGCCTGGAAAGCGCCTGTTTTTTATTGGTCAGGATCTCTATACAGAAGGGCACCACTGTGGGGAGATTATGGCGCAGCTCATCAATCATGAGGGAAAGGTGGGAGTAATTACAGGTTACTTTGCTGTCACCTCTCACGAACTTCGAAGAAAAGGCTTTGAGGATGCCCTCGGGAAATATCCAAAGATTGAAGTTGTAGGATCCTGGGAAAACTACGACAGGGACCACCTGGCTTACGACATTTCCATGGACCTCATGACCGCCAATCCTGATCTCAAAGGCATCTATGTTACAGCAGGGGGACCCTTTGGAGCTGGAAGAGCGGTTGAGGAGAGGGGCAAGGCAGGAGAGGTGATGGTCGTTGCCTTCGGGATATTTCCGCCCATAGACTACTATGTGAGGAAGAATATAATTCAGGCTAGTATTGGTCAGGATCCGGTCCGACAAACTCATGACGCTGCCGTTCTGTTGTTCAACTATGTGGTTGCTAAGCAGCTGCCCCCCGCGGAGATCATCTACACTAGATCTGACGTAGCGACTCCACTGAATGTGGACGAAATGTTGGCCTTGTGGGCAAAAGAAACAATGGGCTATTACGTGCTTAAAGAACTAGGCGAGGTCAAATAGATAGAGATACGTGGTAAGGAGGGAGCAAGGGTTGAGCGACCATATGTTGTGTCGAATGGAGGATATTTCTAAGAGTTTTCCTGGTACCCAAGCGTTAGACAAGATAAAGACGGAAATTCTTGCAGGTGAGGTTCACGGACTTGTTGGAGAAAACGGTGCGGGTAAATCTACCCTGGTGAACATATTATCAGGGGTGTACGCACCAGACAGCGGCCGCATTTGGTTTGGCGAAAAGAGGGCAGAAATAAAGAACCCTTCTGACGCTCTCAGATTAGGAATAGCAACTTTTTACCAGGAATTCGCCCTTGCTCCCAACTTAACCGTTATGGAGAATATTTGTCTATCCGCGATTCCCAAAAAGTGGTTAATGTTTGCCAACTTCAACGAAATGTGGAGAACAAGTCTTGAAAAATTAGACCTATTGGAAGAAAGTATCGAGCCCAACTCTATCGTGGGAGACCTCAGTATGTCTCACCAATGCGTAGTAGGAATTGCCAAGGCATTATTTATGCAGGCAAAACTCCTCATTATGGATGAAGCCACAGCTTCCCTAAGTCCCAATGAAGTGGAAAAACTCTTCAATGTACTGCGACGACTGAAAGAAAAGGGAATAGCAATACTTTTTGTTTCGCATAGACTAGAAGAGGTTTTTGAGATTAGTGACACAATCACCGTATTGAGAGATGGTAGATGCCTGGGTAATTTCAAAACTGAAGAAACCTCGTTGGATGATATTGTGCATTTGATGGTGGGCAAGAAGCTGGCGAGTACTCTAACCAGAAAAGCTGGGAAGTCAAAGAAGGATAGGCTGTTGGAAGTAAGGGGTCTTAACTATCAAAATAAGTTCAAGGACATAAGTTTCGACCTTAGACGCGGTGAAATACTTGGCCTCACCGGATTTGTGGGGGCCGGAAAGAGCGAACTCGCGCAATCCATATTTGGAATGAATGAAAAAGGTACTGGAGAGATCTTCATTGAGGGAGAAAAAGCTGCAATTAACAGCCCTTTCGATGCAATCCGCTCAGGAATAGGTCTGGTGCCCGAGGATCGGAAGCTGCAGGCACTTTTTCTACAGCTCACGGTGAGAGAAAATATAGCAGCAGCGAGCCTTAGTAGCTCATCCTACATTAGTTTCGTGAATCGCCGAGACGAAAAGGAAGAGGCAGAGAACTGGATAGAGGAATTGGACATCCACACTCTAGGGACGGAACAAATCGTAACCAGTCTCAGCGGGGGAAATCAGCAGAAGCTGGTCTTGGCTCGGTGGCTGCTTATGGATCTGGACGTTCTTATCCTGGATGAGCCTACTCACGGTATAGATGTAGGAGCAAAAGCGGAAATCTACACCCTGATGAGAGATCTGGCTGGCCAAGGAAAAGGGATTATTTTTATTTCCTCAGATGTGTCAGAAATCCTGGCAATAAGTGATAGAATCATTGTGATGTCGAGAGGACGAATAACCGGTGAGTTCGATGCGCAAGATGCTACTAGTAGGGAAATAATCATGTGTTCCACAAGATAAAGCCGAGAGTAAACTTAGCAGTTCCTCCGCTGTTAGAGGATGTGGATGAAAGAAGAACGCGTGGCCAGGAAAAAACAATTATTCTTGGGAAAGAGCAGGAACCTGGTAGACATTTTGTGGGGAACGCAAAATGTGGGCGTAGTTGTTGCCACGGTGGGCCTCTTCACATTTTTGGCAATCGCTAACCCCTACTTTTTAACTTCCTTTAACATTCTTAACGTACTGCGCCAAATTAGTGTAATAGGTATATTATGTGTTGGACAGGCCATTCTCATGATTAGCGGAGAACTAGATCTTTCCGTTGGAGCCACTTTGAGCCTTTGTGCTTGTGTAGCAGCTGCATTGGCTATTAGAGGGCTTAATCCCTGGCTTTCAGCAATTGTGGGGATCGGAACTGGTGGGGCTTTAGGACTTTCTAATGGTCTACTGGTTACAAAGGTGAAAATAAATGCTCTCATTGTTACCCTGGGTATGTTAAGTGTGTCGAAGGGCTTTGCTCTTCTTGTTACCCAAGCTATGCCAATCGCTTTTCGCTATTCGGTGAGCTTTCTGGGAAGTGGGTATATATGGCAGATTCCAGTACCTGTGGTTCTAATGTTTTTTCTTGTCGCCATGGGGCATATAGTTTTGCGATTTACTGTATTTGGCCGACGGATATCTGCAGTTGGAGGGAACCCGAGAGCTGCGAGGCTCTCAGGCATGAAAGTTGAGCAGATCAAAGTACTTGCATTCGTACTTATGGGAGTATTGACTGGCCTAGCAGGGATAGTTTTCGCCGGAATCTTGAAAAGTGCCGACCCCATAGCTGGCGTAGGCTTTGAGTTGCAGTGTATTGCAGCAGTGGTGATCGGAGGAACTACTCTAGGTGGAGGAAAAGGCTCAGTGATTGGAGCACTTCTGGGCGCAGCTTTAATGGGGCTCTTGAGGAACGGGTTTGTTCTCCTGCGAGTCTCTGCTTATTGGCAAGTAGTTACTATTGGGGCAGTACTCATTGGAGCAATCACCCTGGATCGACTGAAGAGGAGCTGATCTGAGATTAACGACGGTCTCACTGCCGAAAGCTTCAATACCTACACAGAAGGAGGAAAATAAGATGATGAGAATAGGATTTCCCACCAAGAACGACAAGATGTGGGCGGGGGAAAAGGCAAATCGAAAGGAAGAAATCATGTGTGGTCCAAATTCTGTGGCCAAGATTATCTCTTTCTTTGTAGGAAGCTTTCGCAAACTCCTCAGCCTAGCACTTTGCATATTTCTATTTTGTACTTCCATGGTCCTTGCCGGCACCAACGAGTGGGTCAGCAAGGGACCCTCCGGCGGAGATGTCTACACCCTGGCTATAGATCCTTCCACTCCTACCACTATTTATGCTGGAACTCATGGTGAAGGAGTATTAAAGAGCACGGATGGAGGGGATAGCTGGAAACCAGTAAATAGGGGACTCATTGATCTTTATGTCTATACCCTGGCTATAGATCCTACTACTCCTGCTACCCTTTATGCCGGAACTTACTACGGTGGGATATTCAAGAGCACAAATGGAGGCGATAGGTGGAAGGCAGTAAATACCGGCTTGGGCAAGCTTACCATGTATATCAAGTGCTTAGCTATAGATCCTTCCACTCCTACCACTATTTATGCTGGAAGTTATTGGGATGGCGTACTCAAGAGCACGAATGGAGGAGATAGCTGGACCCCGATAAAAAAGGGATTCACTCACCTCCTTGTCCGTAGCCTGGCTATAGATCCTTCTAATACCACCACTATCTATGCTGGAACCAATGGTGGGGGGGTTTTTAAGAGTATGGATGGAGGAGAAAGCTGGGCTGCAATAAATGCTGGACTGGCTAAGCTGTATGCTTGGAGCTTAGCTATAGATCCTTCTAATACCACCACTATCTATGCTGGAACCAATGGTGGGGGGG